>JAJRPU010000075.1 GCA_024280615.1 Bacteroidota bacterium
AAAAGAATTAGAGTCCCACACAACTATTTTTTGAAAATTTGTTGTAGCGAAAAAAGGGGCTCTTAGTTCTTTTGCCTTTTGAAAAGCCTTTTGAGCCAAAACAATATTGAATGGGTCTTCTTCTGGTAGTTTCGCTTCTATGATTAGAAAAGCTGTACTTTTAGCACTGTCCCTAAATATAGTAATGTCTGGTCTTTGTCTTGACCTCAATTTCCTTTCAACTTCGGCAGGTCCTAGGTCTAATTGGCTTGACTGTATTATTTCTTCAATCCATTTACTTAAGGTATGTGCTCCTGTCCATTCCGTGGGCTTTGATTCTGCAGGATTAGGCAATTTTATCTCCTTGTCTTGCAGTTTACTTTTTTTCTTAGGCGACATATTTTTCTGTTTTAGTTTATGTCTGTTGTTCTCTATCCCTAAGTTCTCTAACAATTCTACGAGCTATTTCAAATGTGGCGGCAATCCTAATTATCTTAACATCTGATAACCCTTTTATCTTTAGAAGTTTGCTCATAGGTTGCCCAGCAATACCCCTCAATGACCCAAATCTCCCTATAAGTTCTTCAGCAATTTGTTCAGCACTCTTTCCTTTAATGCCCGTACCGATAATGATAGCTAATAATTCTGCGTCACTCAAAGCTTCAGGACCCAACTCTCTAAGCTTACCTCCCGGATGCTTCCATCCTCCTTCAATATCATTTATACCCATGCCAGAGGCTTTTAAACAAAAATACACACTCACACACATCAAGTAAGAACTACTTAGGGACAAGCCTTTTAGAAGTCAACAGCAGTAGTGTAGGCAAAAGGGTCAAATTAGTTATTGTTCCGACAAGGAGGGTTATAGACACAAGGATTCCGAGGGCTTGAGTGCCTTGAAATCTGGAGAGGATAAATACAAGGAATCCGAGGAGTAGGACGAAGCCATTGTAAACAATTGACCGTCCCGTTTCCAAAAGGGCAAGTTGGATAGCCGAGTATGGAGCCCCTTTGACGTGTCTGACCTCTTGAGCGAAGCGAGTGACCAAGTGGATGGCACTGTCAACAACGATTCCAAGGGCAATGCTAAAAATTAGAACGGTAGCAGGTTTTAAGGGGATAGATAAAAATCCCATCATTCCTGCAGTTGAAACAAGGGGAATAACATTCGCAAAAAGGATAATAAGACTAATGCGTATTGACCTAAAGAGAAGTAGCATCAGAAGGAGCATAGTAACAGCAGCTACAAGTAGGGAATATATTAAACTTATTGTCAGGAATTGATTACTATGAATGAAGAGAACGCCTGTCCCAGTGAGTTGCACAGATAGTTTGGTTGTGTCAACATTTCGTTCTATTGCACCTATAATCTGCGATTCCAGTTCTTCATATTTTTTAATCCCTACGTCTGGCATTCTCATTGACACCCGAGCATATAGCCGTGTTGAGTCTACGAATCTGAGGAAAAGTTTGTTTTGCATACCCGAACCCTTCAAATAGGAAGCAATGAAACTTTTTTCAAGAGAGGAGGGCAGTCTGAAGTGTTGCGGAGAACCGTCATAGAAGGTCTGAACGACATATTTAACCAAATCAACAACCGACAACGGCTTGGAAAGCAGTTCTAGTGAATCAAGGGAGTTTTGCATTTGGTCCAATTGCCTTAGATTAGCATCAGTTAAAATGTTTCCCTTTTGGGCTTTAACAAGCAGTTCAACAGGCAAAATGCCACCGAAGTTGTTCTCAAAAAAACGCAGGTCTTCAATGTAATTTCCTGCCGGCAAATCTTCAGAGAGAAATCCCGTTACTTTTATCTTAAATGTGCCATATATGGCAACTATCATAATAGCGAAAAACACAACGATTATCTTCTTCGTGTGATTAAAAACTAAATGTGCGATACCATCCATTAGTTTGACTATCCACGGAGAAGAGAGGTATTGAATTTTAGAAGGGGGTTTGAGGACACCAACCATAGGCGGAACAAACACAATGGTTATGACATACGCAATCATAATGGAGAGCAAAGCAACAAGCCCGAACTCAGCGAGAATACCACTTCCCGTAAGCATAAATACACCAAATCCAATAGCAGTGGTTAGGTATGTATATAGCGAGGCTTCACCTACCTTCTCAAGAGCCCTGTTCCACGCAGATATTGGATTCCCTAACTTTTGCCATTCAGTGTGATAGCGGGTTATGAGATACACACAGTTGGGAACAACTATAACTATCAAAATTGGGGGCATTAAACCAGTTAATAGTGTTATTTTGTACCCCAGCAGATGGATTATGCCCAATGTCCATATTACAGATATGCCAGCCACTGCAAGGGGAATGAGCACCATTGAGAGCGAGCGGAAAAGTAAAAGAAGGACGAGCCCTACGATAAATGTTGACAGGGCAAGGAAAAAAATTAGCTCTTTTCTGACATAAGTTGATATAACATTTCTGATAAAGGGTAGTCCAGAGAAATAAACTTTAAAGTTGTAAGTAGTGGCGAGGGAGTTGGTTAATTGCCTTATTCTCTCTATTAGCTGTTCCCTTTGTTTTGATTGGAGCACTTTAGGGTCAATGGATATTCCAATAAGCGTAGCGTTCGTTACGGGATTATATACAAGGTTTCCGAATGGATGGTCTATCACCTGTTGCTTGACGGCATAGAGGAGGGAGTCGTCATCTGGGGGCTCGGGTAAAAGACGTCTTACTACGAATCGGCGTTGGACAGTGTCCTTCTGTAAGACAGGCAAATGAGAGATGGACAGGACGCCTTCCACCCCTTCCAGTTGTTTGAACCGTTCAGCAAGCAGAAACCAGTCCCTGAAAAATGGATATGTGAACAACTGGTCTGTCTGAACACCAACGAACAGAACATTGCCATCATGTCCAAACAATTGCCTGAACTTTTCTTGTGTTTCATATAGCGGATGGGAGGAAGGTAGTGCTTGCTCAAACTTATATGTTATTCTTACTTGAGTGGCATGATAGAGCATAAAAACAGTAAAGGCAATCATTATTAACAATAGCGAAAGACGAAATTTCAAAATCCAACGTGCCGTCTTATTCCACATATTTTTGCAAAAGTAAATAGTTTATGTCTGCCGTGATTTTTGCAATTACCATTATTGGCATCATTACTTATGCAATAATTTTAACATTTATCGTCATTAGGCTATTACTTCTCTTTATTCAAGATGCCAAACCCAAGAAAGCACATAGAGACCTACCGCCTTATTCAGTCGTCGTTCCATTTAGGAACGAAGAGGATAACCTACCAGCCCTGTTGTGGGCTCTTCTCAGACAGAGACACAAGCCAGAACGCATAATCCTTGTTAATGATAATTCAACAGACAATTTCCAAGATGTGTTACGACCGTTCCTGAAAGCATTCCCATTTATTGAGTTTATTAATAATTCGGGTTCTGGCAAGAAGCAAGCCTTAAAAGAAGGTATTGAGAGGGCACCGACACAATGGGTAGCCATTACAGACGCCGACTCAATGCCACATTCAGAATGGGCTTATGGCATGCTGGCATATGGACAAAAGGAAAATCTTGATTTAATAGGAGGTATGGTAGTTGGCGGAGGAAAAAGTTTTGCGGAAGTGCTTGGAACAATTGACTTAATAGCACAGTTGAGCCTGTCGTGTATTACGAAACAGAATCCGGTCACCATAAGTGCTTCATCTCTATTTATTAAAAAAAACGTGTGGCAAGCCGTTAAGCCTGAATGGTTGGAAGTGCCCAGTGTCTCTGGCGACGATGTCTTTATGTTATATATTGCCCAAAGAGAAGGTTTCAAAACGGGATTTTACTGCGGTCGGGAAAGTGCCGTGACGACTCAAATGCCACAATCCATTGGAGAGTTAATTTGGCAACGCACCAGATGGGCATCAAAAATTATCTATTATAGAAATGCGAAGCCACTAATGATTCTGGGATTTGTCGTTCTATTAAGTATCATGCACATTCTGGCTATGGCTACAATAAACCTATGGTTCCTGCTACCAAAGGTAGTCATTGATTTAGTGTTCCTTGCCAGCCTTACTTTGCCTTATACGTACTTTCATTGGTTCCGGTATCTACCACTAATTTCTCTTGGATACCCTATATTTGTTCTCATCATTGGCATTAACTCACTATTTGAGCGGAAACAATGGAACACGAAATAGCAAGTGGGGAGTTGGAGCGGGCACGGATGTGGCGACGCTTCATTAGTAACACAGGGGGAGTGTTTGGCTTAATTTATATGATGATTCTTGTTATAATCGCAATCCTTGGCTATATGATAACGCCCGATAAAACAACCAATGGAAACAATATGATTTTGCAATTGGCTAATGAACCACCGGGAACAACAGTAACTTTATTACTGATTAGGAAAAATCAGGATATTGAGGACCCCAAATGGTGGGAACTGCTTCTGTTCGGAGCCCCAGATAAGTACAATGAAGTGCCAATTGTGGACTATCGCATTGAAGAAGACAAAATTATCGTAGTTCCATACGAGGGAGATGATAATCCACTAAACGTTGAAGAAGAAGTTTACAACATTGCAGATGTAGTATATCCTTTATCGCCAGAGTTCCCTGAAGTATTTAAACGAGGGGACATTTTGCAATTCGTACTCGTGGATTACACGCCGATGACAGTGCCAATATCCTTGTTGCAACAGAAAGTTGTCAATGAACACATTGTAGAGAGAACCTTCTGGCTCGGCACCGACAGAATGGGTAGAGACATATTAACCCGTCTGATGCTTGGAACACGAATATCTCTATCCGTGGGGTTCGTAGCAGTACTAGTAGCATTGCTCATTGGAGTCACACTTGGAATGGTTAGCGGATACTTTGGGGGTAAGGTTGATAGTATAATTATGTGGTTAATAAATGTTGCGTGGTCAATTCCTACATTACTTCTCGTTTTCGCCTTAATGATTTTTCTCGGAAAAGGATTATTACAAATTTTCCTTGCAGTAGGTTTAACCATGTGGGTTGACATTGCCCGAGTGGTCCGTGGACAGGTAATTCAAATCAGGGAGATGCCATACATTGAAGCAGCAAAAGTATTGGGAATAAAAAGTTCAAAAATTTTGTGGAGACATATCCTGCCAAATTTGATCGGAACAATAATGGTTATTTCAGCGTCCAATTTCGCAGCAGCAATCATTATTGAAGCGGGGCTTAGTTTCCTTGGACTGGGGGTTCAGCCACCAGTGCCTTCCTGGGGAACTATGATTCGTGAACATTATGGATACATTATGAGCTATAACCCATATCTTGCCATGGTCCCCGGAATAGCAATTATGTTCACTGTCCTGGCTTTTTATCAAATCGGAAATGCCCTACGGGATGCTTTTGACGTTAAACTTGTTTCTTAAAATTTTTAATTATGCTTAAAAAAAATGAATGTTCTCAATGCTTTGACGAAACCCTTGAACACAGACGGTCCGTAAGAGTCTTTGACTCTCAAGCATCGTATGACCCAGAAGTGGTTACTAAAAACCTGAAACGAGCAATCCTTGCACCTTCCAGCTCAAACCTTCAATTGTGGGAATTTCACAGAATAAAAGATGGCGAACTGAGACAGAAGCTAAACGAAGCGTGTTTTAATCAGCCAGCAGCACGAACAGCAAACGAACTAATTGTTATAGTGACCAGATTGGACAAGTGGGAACAGCGTGTTGAAGCAAACATAGACTTCATTAAGTCTCAAGAGGCACCGGAAGACGTTAAAAAACGAGCAATTGCCTACTATGACAAAATAGTCAGGAGGTTATATGGATGGGCAAAACGCTATCCCGGATTTGTTCTCAAAGCAATCCAATGGCTCAATGGCTTAAAGAAGCCTGTTTATAGAGAGGTTTCGTGGACAGACATTAGAATCTCAGCACACAAAAGCGTTGCACTGGCAGCACAAACCTTTATGCTTGGTATGAGTGCCGATGGATACGACACATGTCCGATGGAAGGATTTGATTCAGCACGGGTAAGGAAATTATTAAAACTGCCTAAGGATGCGGAAATAAACATGATTATCGCTTGCGGGATAAGGAAACCAGAAGGCATCTACGGTCCAAGGTTTAGAATACCCTTTGAACAGGTCTATTACGAACACTGAAAACGACCAGATGAGTTCAAAGAGGTTCATTTGCTTCACGGCAGATAAAATTTATTGTTCTTTTAAGCCTTTAAGAATCGTCAAGAGCATCGTTATCAATAAGGCGTCTGGCACTATTGTTGACCTATTATTGGACGTTCCTGATGAAAGCGAAATCCTTGAAATAATCCAATTTCAAGGGATAATAATTCCTGCTTTTATTGATTCTCACACACATATTTTAGGATATGCGGCGGATAAAGGGCTTGATTTACGTGGAGTGAACACCTGGGAGGAAATGGCAGAAATCATTAAGGAAGCCGAACCCACACATCAACATTGGTTAATAGCAAGGGGTTGGGACGAGTCCAAAATGAAGGAAGGCAATATTCCCGACAAACAATGGCTTAATGGAATTAGAAACGATATTCCAGTTGTTTTGATACGCGTTGATGGACACATGGCAATTTGCAATGATAGGGCCATTAAAGAATCTGGTTTGGATTCTTATAATGGTAAGGATTTTGACAGAGACCGAGGATTTGTTAAGGAAGAAGCATTGAACATTTTGCACAAAGCAAAGCCAGTTGTTTCTCTGGAACAGTTTATAAAAAACTACAGTGATTTAGAAAACTGGTTTTTAAAGCATGGAGTAGTGGGGTCCTGCGAAGCAGGAATTAATAGCAATCTGGTTAAATATATTGAAAAACTAAACCCGACTATAAAGCATAGTGTTCTTTTGCTTGCCGAAGACCATAATGCTCAACAAATTAATGTTCTACCATTTGCGCTATCTAACGGAGTTAAGTTCAACGGCATAAAAATGTTTTATGACGGTTCGCTTGGCTCTGACACAGCGTTGCTTTTTGACAGTTATCGCAGCATTGAAAATTATTATGGCTTGCAAGTTAAACCTACTGAGTATTACCGACATTGGCTTGAGACGTTGAAAAATAGGGAGGGCATAATCATAGCCACACATGCAATCGGCGACAGAGCAGTCCATGAAATAGCAAAACTATATTCAACTATCCAACCTGTTGGAATAAAAAGGATTGAACACGTGCAAATCATCAGAGATAACACAATTAATCTTCTGAGGGAAAATAATATCATTGCATCAATTCAGCCGATACACTTATTAACCGATAAACGTTGGATTGCCAGCAAATTAAATAAATCAAGTCTTGAAAATGCATATAGGTTTAAAACCCTCATGAACAACGTGGCCACCATCCTTGGAACTGATTTTCCAGTAGAAGAAGTGAACCCATTTATGAATCTTTATGCCGCTATGTTCAGAAAGAATCCGGATGAGGCGGACGCATTCCACACACAGGAAGCACTAAGCATTTACGAAAGCATGGATGCATACACTTCCAAAGCAGCTAAGTATTCCCTTCTTAAAGGATTAGGGACTCTTAACAGGGGCAGTAAAGCGAGTTTCGTCGTTGTAGATAGGGATTTTATTGAAGAACCGGAACACGTTGCATCAGTTCATGTGAAAAAAGTTTTTATTGATGGAGTTCAGAAATTTGGTTAGCCGAAAAGTTTATCATACAGTTCTTGAAGTGTAGCAATTGGGACTATATTAACGTTTTTGGGTTTCTTGAGTTTTGCCGATGCAGGGACCCAGAGTGTTATTCCTTTGCCAGAAACAGCGTTCAGACGGGCATCCATAAGCGGAACGCTTCTCACTTCACCTGTCAAACCCACTTCACCAATAAAGAAATTCTTTACTTCCACTGGTTTGTTTAGAAATGAGGAGACAATCGCCACTATGACGGCGAGGTCAACAGCAGGGTCCTGAACCTTTATGCCACCTGCAATGTTTACAAAAATGTCGTTGCTTCCAACTCTTACGCCCATTCGTTTCTCAATCACGGCGATGAGCATTTGAACCCGACGAGGGTCATAGCCCACTATGGACCGTTGGGGAGTGCCAAAATAGCTGGTAGAGACAAGTGCCTGAACTTCTATCCACATTGGACGCGTGCCTTCAATTGCTATAGCACGAGCGACACCGGAGGTATGTCGGGAGTGGTCGTCCAGAAACACAGATGGGTCAACGGGTTTTAAGCCCGACGAAGTCATTTCATATATCACAGTTTCAAAAGCAGGACCGAACCTGTTCTTCACCGACCTTAATTGTCTAAATATGCCCGAACGTTCACCTTCAAAGTATAGCACCACGTCAACAACATGTTCCAATTCTTTGGGTCCAGCCAAAACACCTTCTTTTGTGATATGTCCAATAATGACAATGGGAATGTTTAATTCTTTTGCTACATTCTGAAGTGATTGAGCCGCTTGTCTGATTTGAGATGGAGTTCCGGGCAAGCCGTCAATATCCGGATGGGTAAGGGTCTGGATGGAATCAATAACGACGAGGTCGGGACGCAGTTGTCTAATCATTGCTTCAATAGCGGGCACCTGAGTTTCTTCCGTTAAATAAAGTTCTGATTTAAGAGGTCCTATCCTAACCATTCTAGACTTGACCTGTTGTTCGTTCTCTTCACCGGCTATATATAGCACTCTTTTCCCTTGTAGCAATTGGCTTTGTTGGAGCCACAGGGTTGATTTACCTATTCCCGGCTCACCACCCATCAGGATTAAAGAACCTTTTACTATCCCTCCACCTAATAATCTGTTTAGTTCCTTGTCTGGCAATAAAATTCGTTCTTCTTCTATGGTCCTGAAACCTTCTATTGATACTGGTTCCGGCAGGTTGATATCCTTTAATGCAAGTCTATCCGAAGTTGGATTCTCTTCCTGTATGGAATGCCAAGCACCACAACGGGAGCACCTGCCTGCCCACGTGGGGAAAACAGCACCACATTCACTACAAACGTATCTCTTCTTCTGCTTTTTCTTCACTATGTAGAGGGTTTATAGCACATTTGCCAATTGTTCCTTTATGCGATTTAAGTAATCTTTTATTTCAACTGCTAGTTTCTGAATGGGGGCATACTGGCTTTTGTTACTAAGTGTGTTTATTTCACGTCCTATTTCCTGAGCAATGAAAGTCAACTTCTTTCCATTGGGCGGGTTCTCTGCCATTGTTTCTTTGAAGTGCTTAATGTGTTGCCATAGTCGGTCTTTCTCTTCTGTGAAGTCCATTCTGATAAGATAGTAGAGGACTTCTTGTTCAAAGCGTGCTTCATCCAGTTCGTCTATGTTCTGCTTCAGTTTGTTTATGTTTTCGTTAAGATTTTCCCTGAGGAGTTTGTCTCTTTCTGGCTCTAATTCTTCAATTTTCCTGAGACGTATTTCCATTTCCTGAATATAAGACAAAATAACCTTTTCAAGGGTTTTGCCTTCGTTACGCCTGAACTCAATAACTTTATCAATAACCTGATTGAGCCCTTTTTGAAACTCTTCCCATTCTTCTTCTGACAATTCAGAAAAGTCTGGTTTGAGGACGTCAGGGAGACGCAGGGCAGTGGAGATGGGGTCGGGTAGTGGAGCAGATAACTCAGATGCAAGATTTTGCAAGTATTTAACATAACCTTTCAAAACATTTTCTTGAATGGGAGGTTGGTCTGGTTCAGCAAGTCTTTCCTGATAGACATATAGCCTTATTGTGCCACGAATCAGTCTTTCAGTTAGAATCTTGTGTATTTCCAATTCAAAGGGACGCAGGACAGCAGGAAGGGAAACCTTTATGTCTGTGTATTTTGAATTAAGCGTTTTAATTTCTATCCTGAATAAATTTTTTCCAACAGTTATTTGCCCGGTGCCCTGTCCAGTCATTGAAAGAAGCATTCCTTCCTTAGGTTTTAAACAAAGTTATGGTAAATGGGCAAAGTGCTTGTTAGCATTTAAGCATTTGCTTGATCCAACGATTTGTTGTATAATCACATGGGGTTTTGCCGATTGAGTCAAGGGCATGTGGCTCAAGCCCTTTGTCCAGAAGGAAGTCAACGTGTCGGGCACTATTTGCAAGGGCAGCAAAGTGTAATAGAGCTTTTCCATCTTTAAATTTTTTATTCCATTTACCTGCTTGTATATATGCTTCAATAAGTGTTTTCAAAACTTTTCTGTAATGGTCGGCTATCCAGCCAGAAACAATTTTTTGTGCTGCAAGATGAAGGGGGCTTTTGCCTGATAATGTTTCAACATCAACCTGTGCACCAGATTTGAGTAGGATTTCTATTTCCTTTATTCTTCCATATTGGGCAGCATAATGCAAAGGAGTGAAGCCTTTGTAATCTCTGGCGTTTGCATCAGCACCTTTATTCAACAAAGTTTTTGTGGCATCTTCGTTGTTGTTTTCAAGGACCGCCCAATGCAACGGAGTTAGTTCCTCGTTATCTCTTATATTCACATCAGCATCTGCATTTATGAGTAATTCAATGGCTTGTGTGTTATTGGCTTGAGCAGCATAGTGTAGAGGAGTGAGTCCTTTGTTATCTTTCACATTTACCTCAGCACCTTTTTCTATGAGAATTTTAACTAATTCTGGATAATCAGTGTACCCAACTGCTACATGCAGAGGACTTGTTCCATCATTGTTTTTCTTGTTCACGTCTGCACCACTATTGATCAAATATTCTGCACTCTCAACTTGGAAATTGGTAAGTGCAACAAGTAAAGGGGTCCAGCCATTTTCGTCTGTAGCGTTAATATTGGCACCATGTTTTACTAAGAGTTGGACAATTTCAATTAAACTGGCATGTTCAAAACCACCTTGGGCAGCCATATGCAAAGGGGTGCGTCCCTTATTATCCCGAGCATTAATATCAGAATTGTGTTTGATTAGCAACTTTATCATTTCAAGATTGTTTCCTTCGTTCTGGGCGAAAAGTATCGCATGATGCAGAGGAGTGCGTTCCTTGTTATCCTTGGCGTTAGGGTCAGCACCGTGTTTTAATAGCAATCTTGCTACGTTGGTATGTCCACTATTAGCAGCCAGATGGAGAGGGCTTTGCCCTTCATTGTTAGAGATATTGACATCAATGCCTTTTAAAATCAGGAACTCAGCGACATCTACATTACTGTTTAACATCGCTTCATGCAAAGGAGTGTTTCCTATTTTGTTTGGTATGCTTATATACATTTTTTTGTTTTCAACTAAGTATTTAACTACTTCCAGATTCCCTTCTCGTGCTGCTAAGTGTAAAACAGTGTTACCGTATGAGTCAGTTACATTTATGTCCATACCAATACTGTCCACTAAATATTGTATAATGTTTATGTGTCCACCCATTGCAGCCATGTGTATGGGCAAATAATTTTCTGTTTCACATGCAATGTTAGGGGAAATGTTTTGTCCAGTGATTAAATACTTGACAATGTCTGTGGAACCGCTTAATGCAGCGAAATGTAAAGCAGGACAATAATATTTTAATTGGCTGTTTAACTGGACTGTGGCATTTCTTTCCTCAATTAAATATCTAACGATATTCAAGTTTCTGCTCAGACACGCATAGTGAAGAGGGCTCTCATCAAGATAGTTTTTTATGTTAACGTCCATGTTTTGTTTTTCTACAAGGAACTTAACAACTTGAATATTACCGTTCCATGTAGCCCAATGCAATACACTATTTCCATACTCATCTCTAACGTTTAAATCTGCATTTGTGTTAGTCAGCAAAAATTTTATGTGTTCAAGATTACCACCAAAAGCAGCAAAGTGCAATATATTGGTAGAATAAGTGAACCTTCTCTTTGGTATTGACCTTAGAGAGTCAGGGATTTTCTTCATGACGTTAATGTATTCTTGAACGAGTGCTTCCACTGGCTTGGAACGTCCCGAAAAAGCAGCCTTTTCAATGGGAGACTGTAAGTTGACATTTTTATCATTTAAATTAGCACCACTGTTTACTAAAAGTTTTATTATTTCCAGTTGCTTCCTGCTATAGGGTTTAAGAATGGATGCTATTGAATCCAGCGTGGTTGTTACATTGAACAGGATATGGTCGCACTCTACCATAACATATCTATAAAAATTAGTTTTGAAAACGTGCAGGTAGTTAGGAACAAATTGGGAACCCGTTACTGCTGCATGGAGAGGGGTCTCATTAAATTTGTCTTTTGCATTTACGTTAGCACCCTTTTGAATAAGATATTTTGCTATTTCGTAATGTCCCATTAATGCGGCATAATGGAGAGGGGTTTCACCATGGTTGTCAACTGAGTTAACATTAACACCTTTAGTTTCAACAAAATGTTTTACCATTTCAATTTTGCCATAGATAACGGCTTCATGAATTGTTTCTATCTTAAATTCTTCCCTTTTCTTTTCCTCAATATTTTCATAGTGTGTGTCCTGCGAGTCGAGTTGTTTATTTTTTGAGATTTGGGCATCGCTTTCAACATAGTTAGTGACTCCTGATTCGCAAGAAATAATGAACAGAATGCATCCTAACAACAATATCTTAACTTTCATTTAT
>JAJRPU010000076.1 GCA_024280615.1 Bacteroidota bacterium
AAGGGCGACCGGAACATCAGGCTGAATAACGGTTTGCTGCTCACCCCTCTGCTTGTTAGAGAAAACTTCTGGCATAACAACATATAGAATAGCCAATGTGGTTATTGCTGCACCCAATATGCCTCCTACAAAAGCACCCAACATTGTTTTCCACCTCATCTTTAACATCCTTTTACCTGTTTAACGCACAGACTATGCAATTTCTGTGCCTTTTTAAAAGGCTGCGTAGATTGACAGGTTAAATAGTCTTCCAGTTAATCTTCTGGGGACTGCATAATAGAGTCCTGCTATGTCTCTTATCCAATAATAGGAAAACACATTTTTTCTGTCCAGAATATTGAAGATTTGCAGGTCAATCCATAGTTTATCAAAGAAAGAGAGTGCTGGATTATGTATTGCAGAAGTTCCCTCTGGGTCTTCTTTATCCACAAGGACAAGCCGAAGTCCCATGTCTATTCTGAGATAAGGGGGCGTTCTAAATGTATTGCGATATTGAAGGGCATAGGTTGTCTCGGGCGGCGGGCTGAAAGGTATTCCTGAAGCGAAGTGAGCAAGCATAGTAAATCGCAGATTGGGAACCTGTGGAACCCTGTCCAGAATAAGCATGCTGACTCTGAAATGCTCATCTGACGGTCTCTCAACCCATCTGTCTCCTATCTTTTCCTGAGTGTGCAGGAATGTAAGGGAAATCCAAGATTCCGTTCCTGGAAGCAACGACCCGTTAAGACGATGCTCCCATCCCACAACATAAGCAGTTGCATCATTATTAGCCCAATAGTCAATGAAAACACCGTAAATATCATAAATGTTAACGTCCCACAGATATTTGCTATAGAGGGAAGTTTGATAGAGAAAGTCTTTTTGTGCTATTTTGATTGTTCTGGATGCTGTTCCAATGAGATGGATGCTTTTTTGAGATTTAACGCTTTGCCATTTGTATTCACCGGTTTGTGTGATAAATTCCCGATAGAAAGGCATTTGATGGAACAGTCCTGTTGCTATATTTAAATCCCAGTTTTTAAATGCAGGGAATTTTATGGACAGTCTTGGGGCTGGCAATATCTCTTGGGCTGGAAGCCAATATGTTATTCTGAGTCCTGCAATTAAAGTTACTTTTTCAAATGATAAGTTTTTTGTGAAATAAGTCCAAGTTGTATAGAATGGTTGATAGCCCTGTCCTTCTGTGAACTTATGCATTAGGACTGCTGTGTCGCTCCGTGGCAATGAATATCCTGCTGAATCCAGTCTTTCCCATTCATATATGAAATCGCTTACTGTCCATGCCTTAATTCCTACGCCTAACCGTTGATTTTTCTGTTCATAGGAACCTTCTGCCTGAACAATGTTAAATAAGGCATAATTGCGTCTCCATATATGGAATTCTCCGGCTCCAAGGGCATAGATGACCTGTCCGTAGTCTTCTTTCTGTGGGTCTGTTTGCACCTGTCCGAGCCAGTATGCACTGGCAGCATCTTCCTTTTGTATTTCCAGAATTCTGGAATACTGCATTTGTAGGGAAAGTTCGGCATCTTTTTGAGTTTTGTGCCTGATGCGTGTCCCAACAATTCCTATATCAAACCCGTTTATTTCGGAACCTTGCATAAAGGCTGTGAATTGCAAAACTCGGTTTACCGTGCCGAATTTGACTACTTCATTTTGTGGATAAAACCTAAATCTGGCAAGGGACCCATAGGCTAAAAAGTCTAAATATGTCCTTTCGGAAAACTGATGAGTGCCTGCCGTTTGAAAATCAAGGAACACAGGCTTATAAACTCCTTTTTGTGGTAATGTTCGCAATAGATATGAATAAGATGAATATCGTACTGATGAAACAAAGTTCAGTCGGTAGTCTTTAGAATTGTAAAACATTGATGCAGAAACTCCCAGCATACTCATTCTTGTTCTGTATTGCAAAGAATCAGGCTGGATATAATCCACGTCAAGCACTGATGACATCTTGCCTCCATATTGAGCGGGAAACCCACCTGCTGAGAATCTAATTGCTCGCACAAGGTCTGGATTAATGGCACTAAGTCCTTCGTATTGGGCTGACCTAACCAACTGCGGACGATATATTTCAAAACCGTTGATAAACACAAGGTTTTCGTCATAGTTCCCACCACGAACATTATATTGACTGGACAATTCATTTGAAGAAGATATTCCGGGCAAAATACCTATGCTCTTTTCCACGGAAGGAATTGGCGTGGGTAGAACGGGTAAATGAGTTGGTTCAAGCCTTTCCATCTGGTCAAATTCAGGACGAACATCAATTGGTACGGGCGGCAGGCTATAAGTCCTTGGTTTAAGCCAGATTATTATCTCCTGCTTAGATTCTGATAATTGGATTCTTTGATTTGCAACTTCAAAATTCAAATGCTGAACGGTCATTGATATGTTCCTACAAGGCAGTTCCTTTTGCCAGAGTCCCTGTGAATCGGTTGTTCCACTGTGTTTCCCATCAATAAAGATAATGGCTTCTGAAACAGGCTTTTTGGTTTCAGCATCTTTAACAATCACAGTTAAAAGGCATTGCTGTTGGGCATTAGCGACT
>JAJRPU010000077.1 GCA_024280615.1 Bacteroidota bacterium
CGTGCCAATTAAAACCAAATGCATTCAAGACAACTGGGACCTTAGTGTTTTACGTGCAACAAGTGTAGTAAGAATTCTAACAGAAGAATATGGCGTCGACCCTAAAATTTTAGTTGCTGCCGGACGCGGTGAGTTTGACCCAGTTGCATCAAATGATACTCCTGAGGGAAGGGCAAAGAATAGGCGAACGGAAATCATCTTAATACCCAAGCTTGACAAAATAATGCAATTGCTTGAAACAAAATAGCGTTAAAAGTACTAAACTTGTAAAATAAACCAGCTATGAAGAATTTGTTCATTACTCTTGTTGTGCTGGGCATAATAGGGATTGTTGCTTGCCAATCCGGTCAGGACACTGATGCACAAGAAGAACCACAGGCAACTCCACAAACCAAAGAAACAACTTCCTACAACATTGAGGATAGCGTCAAGGTGATAGGTAAGAAAGCAGCAATGACTACTTTCAAGGCTCTTTCAGCAGAAGTAATCAGGGCTATTAGGGATGGAGGTCCCCAGCATGCTATTAAATACTGCAATGTCCGAGCTAATCCATTAGTAGATTCAGTGAGCAAATCCTTAGGAGTTAAAATAGCCCGTGTTTCTCACAAGAGAAGAAATCCTGCCAACTCAGCTAATGCTTATGAACGTGAACTGATAAAAAGATACATTGAACAATTGAAAGCAGGAGAAAAACCTTCCCCGGTTGTGGTAAATGTTGACACGGGATACATATTCTATGCTCCGATAGTCATTGAAAAACCGTTGTGCCTGACCTGTCATGGAGTCGTAGGGCGAGAACTATCACCTGAACTGCACGAATTCATCAAACAACATTACCCAACCGATTCAGCATACAACTTCAGAATGGGTGACCTGAGGGGACTCTGGAAAATATTTGTTCCCAAAGAAAAAGTATCATGACAACAGTTGTAAGGGACCTACGGGCACCAAGGGGCACGCAGAAAACATGCAAGGGATGGCTTCAGGAAGCTGCATACAGAATGCTGCTTAACAATCTAGACCCTGAAGTTGCAGAAAAACCCGAAGAGTTAATTGTCTATGGCGGAATAGGGAAAGCAGCACGCAATTGGGAAGCTTTCCATAAGATAGTTAAAGCCCTTCACGACTTAGAGAACGATGAAACACTTCTGATTCAGTCCGGTAAACCAGTAGGTATATTCAAAACCCATCCGTTAGCCCCAAGAGTACTAATAGCTAATTCAAATCTTGTACCCAAGTGGGCAACGTGGGATGTGTTCTATGAATTGGAGAAGAAGGGCTTAATTATGTTTGGTCAGATGACCGCCGGCTCTTGGATATACATTGGTTCTCAAGGAATCGTCCAGGGAACTTATGAAACATTCCTGTCCCTTGCCAACAAGCACTATGGAGGCACTCTAAAAGGGAAGTTAATTGTTACTGCTGGCTTGGGAGGCATGGGTGGTGCCCAGCCTTTAGCAATCACAATGAATGAAGGTGTGTGCCTGGCTGCTGAAATGGAACCGTGGAGAATAGAGAAACGAATCAAAACAGGCTATCTTGACGAATATTATACAGATTTAGATAAAGCAATTGATAGAGCCCTGGAAGCTAAAAAGAAAGAAGAGGCAATTTCTATAGCATATTTAGGAAATGCTGTTGACCTATTGGAACGCCTTATAGCAAGGGGAATAACACCGGATGCCCTTACTGACCAAACCAGTGCCCATGACCTCCTCAACGGCTATTACCCTGTAGGGCTTTCCTTAGAAGAAGCTCAGGAACTAAGACGAACCAATCCTAGGGAATATTTAAAACGAGCCAAGGAGAGCGTGGCAAGGCATGTTAATGCAATGCTGACATTGATGCGACAGGGTGCTGTAACCTTTGATTATGGCAATAATATCAGGGCACAAGCCTATGAAGCGGGAGTTAAAGATGCTTTTGACTTCCCCGGATTTGTTCCTGAGTACATAAGACCTCTGTTCTGTGAAGGAAAAGGACCCTTCAGGTGGGTAGCCCTTTCAGGGGACCCGCAGGACATATACACAACAGACAAGATTTTAATGGAGTTATTCCCTGAGAACGAAGGACTGCATAGATGGCTCAGGCTGGCACAAAAAAAGATTAAGTTTCAA
Source organism: Bacteroidota bacterium (assembly GCA_024280615.1). Lineage (GTDB taxonomy): Bacteria > Bacteroidota > Bacteroidia > JAADEI01 > JAADEI01 > JAADEI01. Next base: position 2,118 of record JAJRPU010000077.1, read on the forward strand.
GGTTTGCCTGCCAGAATATGCTGGCTTGGTCTGGGAGAACGAGATAAGGCAGGATTGGCGTTCAACCACCTAGTTAAAACAGGAAAACTCAAAGGTCCCATAGTTATTGGAAGGGACCATCTGGACACAGGCTCCGTAGCCTCACCTTATCGTGAAACAGAAAATATGAAGGATGGTTCGGACCCCATTGCAGATTGGCCTATATTGAACGCTTTGCTTAATGCCGTTAGCGGAGCCGCTTGGGTATCCTTTCACCACGGTGGTGGCGTCGGAATGGGTTATTCCCTTCACGCCGGGATGGTAGTTGTGGCTGATGGCTCAGAGGAAGCGGAAGAGAGGCTTGCAAGAGTCCTGTTCAATGACCCAGGAATAGGTGTAGTCAGACATGCTGACGCAGGCTACGAACTTGCAAAGGAAACAGCAAGAAAATTCAACATTGACCTTGAGAAACGCTTAAATACACAAAAAAATGAGTAAGAAAATAATAACCACAGACAGGGCACCGGCTCCTGTAGGGCCCTATTCACAAGCAGTGGAAGCAAATGGCTTCCTATTTGTTTCAGGACAAATATCTATTGACCCTTCTTCAGGAAACTTGGTTAAAGATTCCATTGAGGCAGAGACAAAGCAAATTATGGAAAACATAAAAGTTATTCTGGAAGCAAGAGGTTTATCTATGGAAAACATTGTAGACGCAACAATTTTTATCACTGATATTGATTTCTTACCTGCCGTAAATAAGGTATATGGTGAATACTTCAAAGAAGGGAATGCCCCTGCAAGAAAAACAGTCGCTGTAAAAGACCTGCCTCTTGGAGCAAGGGTCGAAATATCTGTAATTGCAGTGATTGACTAGCCCTATAAATGTCTAAGCCTTCTTCTTATGAAGAACATTTTAACCACATTTCTATAACCTTTTAAGCACATTTTTCGTATCTTTGTAATATGGAAGAAAATTGCACTTATGAAGGGGGTTATTTATACCATGATTGGCTACCTTTTTTTAAATAGTTTGCCTGCTCTTGCTCAACTAGAAGCAGGGTTCACCTTGGGTGTAGCTAATGCTTTCACAGACCTTGGTGGAGGTAAAGACATTGGAAAGTTTGGAATTAAGGACCTTGATATAGCAGCTACAAGACCTGCTTTAGGGGGATTTTTAAGGCAAACGCCAAGTGCTTACTTTTCATGGAGGTTGCAGCTATCCTTGGCTTGGGTAACCGCTGACGATGATTTTGTGCCCACAAATTTGGCAGGTGCTCATCTGGCAAGATGGTATAGAAACCAAGACTTTAAAACAGCAATTGTTGAATTAGCATTCCTCAGTGAATTCAATATCTTGAGGTTTGAACATGGTAGATATAGATACAGGCACACTCCTTATGCAGTCGGGGGATTTGCACTTTTCTGGTTTGACCCAAGGGCTCGCGACGGAACAAGACTAAAACCTTTGCGAACTGAAGGGCAGGGCTTGCCTCAATACCCAGACCGAAAGCCTTATGCTTCTATACAACCGGCAATCCCACTCGGGTTTGGATACAAGTACAATATAAACAAAAACTGGACAATCGGCTTTGAGATGGTGTTCAAATTCACATTCACAGACTATTTGGACGACGTTAGCAAGACTTATCCTGACCCTGCATACTTCTATGAAGAATTTCCGGAACAACAGGCTCAAGTCATGGATGCTTATTCAAACCGATGGCGTGAAAGATGTGAGACAGGAGATTGTCTAATCTTCAGGCCAGGGGACCAGCGGGGAGACCCCACTGACTATGACCACTATGGATTCCTAGGAATGATAACAATAAGTTATTTGGTCAAACAAGGAAGACTATACTGCCCTAAATTTTAAATTTATAAACTCACTATCAACTGTGGCTGGCTGGAGCGAAGATATTATTAGTTGTACGCGATGCTCACGCTTGGTTACGTGGAGAAACAATGTATCTTTTAATAAACCTAAGCGATTTAGGCATTGGATATACTGGGCTCGTCCTGTCCCAGGGTTCGGAGACCTCAATGCCGAACTTCTAATAGTTGGTCTGGCACCGGCTGCCCACGGAGGCAATCGCACAGGTAGGTTATTCACAGGAGATAGGTCTGGGGAATGGCTTTTTGAAGCCCTCCACAAATTTGGGTTTGCTTCCCATTCTCAAAGCAAACATTTCAATGACTCAATGAAACTTTACAATGCATACATAACCGCTGTCTGCAGGTGCGCTCCTCCGCAAAACAAACCTTCAACACAGGAATTAACAAATTGTCAGAATTTCCTTGAAAAAGACTTAAAGAATTTACCTAATCTTAAAGCAGTTCTTACGTTAGGTGGAATTGCAACCTCCTGGTTCGGGAAACTCATTGGGGAAAAGCTAGCTTTTCAACACGGCAAAACGCAACAGGTAACATATAAGAACAAACGTCTAACCGTATTTATGTCCTATCATCCTAGCCAGCAAAACACTTTCACAGGACGCCTTACAAAACAAATGTGGCATAGGATTTTTGAAAACATAAAAAACTTTTTATCTTCAAAATAAATTCAGATTATATGCCACACAAACGGTGGCTCCAAATAAATTATGACGTTCCTCGCAGGAAAATAAAACATTTCCTGAAGTGGGTCGAAAAACTTCCTATTGCCGGCATAGAGCGAAAAAAGAACTCATTTATTGTTTATATTCCCCAAAAAGTTCTATCAGATGAATTCATATATCCAAGGTTTGCAAGACTTTCAAACGTATCAACCATAGCAGAGAGAAACTGGAATGAAGAATGGGAAAAGAATTATGAACCTGTCTTTGATAGCGAAAGCGGATTATATATACGAGCACCATTTCACAAACTAAATCCTAAGGCAAAATTTGAAGTTGTTATAGAACCGGGAATGGCATTTGGAACAGGACACCACATAACTACTATGACAATAGCTAAACTCCTGATGGAAATTCCTTGTGAAGGGAAAAAAGTTTTAGACGTTGGCTGTGGCAGTGGAATACTTGGAATAATAGCTGCCAAGAGAGGGGCATCAAAAGTTGTGGGAATAGATATTGATGAGAATGCCCTTAATAACGCTGCAAGAAACGCTTCACTCAATAATGTAAATATTGAACTGCATAAGGACTGGCAACATTTGCCAAATTCCAAATTTGACATTATCATAGCCAACATTGAACTTAATGCCCTTATTGATTTAATGCCACAATTTGACAAACATTTAAAGGGCGAAGGGTTACTTATTTTGAGTGGGATTATAAAGAAGCAAAGACTTCAATTACTTGAACACGCTGAGTTGTTTAATTTTAAGCCCATCTTGATTAAAGATACGGGGGAATGGCAAGTGCTATTATTGTTTAAATCAATTAAATCTTGTGAAGATGACAAAAGAGATTCCTGAAGAATTAAAACACTTCTTGCTTGAAAGGATAAAAGAATCAAATTTTGTTACTCACTTAGGCATTGATGCAGTTGAATATGAAGTTGGCAGGGTCCTTCTTAAAATGCCTGTCAAGGACTTCATGGTTAATCCTTATGGAGTGATACACGGCGGTGTTCTCTCCACGCTTGTGGACACGGCAATGGGCTTTGCCGCTTTCACTACAATCACACTTCCTGAGATGGTTGCAGCCGGAGAACTGAACATAAATTTTCTTAGGCCAGGCAAGGGTAGTAAAATCCTATTTGGCGAAGGGAAAGTATATAAACGAGGGAAACGCCTTATATTCTGTGAAGGAACGGTATGGGATGATATCAGTGAAGAACCTATCATCAAAGCCACTAGTATAATGGTAGTTTTTAAATCAAAAGGAGTTAACGACTAATGGATATTATCGTATCAGCGTATCAGCGTAACATCACCTTTTTCAAAGTACACAGTACCGTCACAGTCAACGAATAGGTAGTAGACATATACATCTGGGCGTAGTAGCCTTCCATCGTATGTCCCGTCCCAACCTTTACCTGTCATTTTGTCCCAGAAGACCCAGAAGTTTCTCTCTTCATGGAGCAGGTTGCCCCAGCGGTCATAAATCCTCCATAATTTAACGAAAGCAGGTCGTTGGCTATACAACTTCAGCACATCATTGACGCCATCGCCATTTGGTGTGAATGCTAACGGATGAAACACAACACTATCAGAACACGGCACATCAATAACGTGTATTAGCACCGAATCGTATGTTATGCAACCATTGGAAGTTTGTGCAAAGAAGTAGAACCACCATTTTCCAGTATCAGAAATTAACACCGGCGTGTATGTCTGAAGCGGCTCCCAATATTCAATGGGAGTTCCTTCTTGCTGTTGCCACCACGTTGCAAACACATTAGTCGGAAATTCCCCTCCTATGAACCACGTTGATGATGGATAAATCC
>JAJRPU010000078.1 GCA_024280615.1 Bacteroidota bacterium
CCATATCCAAAAGAATCATCTACTCCAGCAGGGTTAAGGTCAATAGCCGTATTTTGTAGAATTTGTCTAACAAGTGCATTGTCCAAACATGGATTAATAGCAAAAAGCAATTGAGCAAGCCCTGCCACATGCGGAGAAGCCATTGAAGTTCCAAAGAGATAGTCATACTGGTTATTATAAGGAACCGCACTATAGACAGGAACTTGACATGGATTACAACCTTGACTATTGTCATAAAAATCTAAAGTCCCCCCTCCCGCAGCTAATTCTATCTCAGGACCATAATTAGAAAACCAACTCCTTTTTATGCTTGTCGCAGGTGGATTAACATTAACATTATAAACCCAATCAACGGAGCCAACGGCAATGACAGCACTATAAGCAGCAGGGTAAGATACAGCATTTGCACCATCATTGCCAGCAGCTGCAACAAGCACAATACCCGCATTCCAAGCATCTGTAACAGCTTGATCAAAAGTCGCCGAATATGACGGACCTCCAAGACTCATGTTAATTGTTCTAACATATGCCGACATATTATTTGTTACATAATCCACTGCATTAACCGTTGCCACTATATCCACAGCACCGCCAGAACCGTCACTTGAAACCTTAGCAAACCACAAAGTGTCCTGAACCATTCCAGCTAACCCAACTCCATTATTATGTATCGCCATGACAGTGCCACTCACGTGTGTACCATGGCTCTCAGTAGCCAGAGACGGATAAACATCCGCATCACCGTCTGCAAAATCATATCCACCACCATATAATGCAGATATATCTTCATGATTATAGTCCAGAGCCTGGTCAATCACCACAGTCCAATATGGTCCTGATTTCCCATAGCACCAAGCGGAATCTACTCCTGTTAGTAGATAACTCCATGATGACGCCGTATGAACAGGTAGATTGTTAGTAGCGTCCCACCATATTGGGTCATTAGGATGACAGCCGGCATAGAATTTATATATCGGCAGAGGCTCTACCCCTTTAATAACATGACTATATTTTTCCTTAGCCAATCGTGCTATTTGTCTTACATCTTCGGGTTTAAATCCCGGTGCAGAAAACACATAAAAATTCAAAGAGCCCCCTTCAATAGATTTATTAATAACCTCTCCCAAACCTGCTTCCTCTATAAAAGACTGAACATCCTTTAAATCTCTACCATCATGCAAGTTAACTACTATCTTATCTGTCTCCACGTTGTTCCAATATAGCGTGTCTTCATCTGGTCTGTCAAGGACGTGCCACCACTTAGGCTCAGACAATTTGATATTAAGGGGCTTATTATATAAGAACTTCCCGGTCTCCCTCTTTCCAACAATTTGTTCACGTGCCTGTCTTAAATCGTCAATGGTAATGTTTATTTTTTGCTGAGCAAAAGCAACACCCAACAACATTAAGAACACTGGAAATTTCTTCATGACACCCCTTTTTACTTCCTTTTTCAAAATTAGCAAAAAAAGTCTATGCAACCAAATCCTTCCCATTATAATCCTAACGAACTTCCCTTTCAAAAGGTTTAAATTGTCTCCACAAGCTGCCTTATTACCCGGGACACCCCATCAACAGAATATATCTCCTCAACCAACTTCCTGCCTCTTTTTGCCATTTCAACTGCCTCTCCCCAGTTCTCTAAAATCCACTTTATTGCCGACTCCCATTCTTCAACACTATCAGCTATAATTACGTGTTCTTTGTGCCTGCCTTCAAATCCCTGTGCCCCCTTACTAGTGGTTAATACAATTCGTTGATATGCAAGAGCTTCAAGCAACTTGATTCTAATTCCACTGCCCACATATACAGGAATAAAATAAAAAGGAGAATGTGCGATGACCTCACTAACATCATCCACAAACCCTAAACCTTTTACACCTTCCAGAAGATTAAACTCATCAGAACGCTTCCCTCCTATCACAACCTCTATATCTTGAAACCTCTGTCTTAACACAAGCCACACTTCATTAAGAAATTTCTTCATGCTATAATAGTTAGGAAGCCATGCAAGAGAGCCTATATGCGTTAAAACAACTCTTCTCGGCAAATTTTCAGGTAACTGTATAGGAGAAGGTAAACTGGGCAATGCAGCCCTTACTAAATACAGTTTTTTGGCAGAAATCCTCCAAGACCTATAAACCTGTATATCTTGGGGGCTTAGAGACCAAACATAATCCACAGATTGTGCCATCCACTTTTCAAAATTCCTTATTTTAGGGACTTCCATAAATAAAAATGCTTTTAAAGCCAGATTTGTTGTGACCATACGCATCCCCTCCCAGATCTCGCTTTCTATATTGTGGCTCCTATATATAGTCGTGGGCATATTAACACCTTCTTTTTGCAAGTGCCACAAATACTGACCAGTGCTCAAATGGTCAAAAATCACAGCATCATATTGCCCTTCGCTAATCACTTTCTTTAAAAGAACAGCTGCTTTTTCATCAAAAAATCTCCATGTTCTATCTGGATATTTCCTAACTAAACTGCTCAGAACTTTGTTAATAGATGGTGTTGCATTTATCTCTGCTTTTATTACTTGTCGGATGCCCTCTTTCTGAGCAGCAGAAAATAACTCACTTCTCGCAGGGTCTTCTCTATAAGAAAGTGTTAATAAATCAACCTCACAATCAGACTGTAGAAGAGCCTTAATTGTTGCCCAAGTACATATTTTTCCTCCATCAGAGGCTGGATATGGTGGCTTAAAAGTGAAAAACAGTATTTTATACCTCATGTTTCAAAGTTACGACAATGTTAACCACTCTCATCAAAATTTCGTAATTTTATAATGGATAAACAAAGATTAACAACCGGGGTCTATAAAAGTTACAAAAAATCTAAGTGTAATAGGAGTTTTATTTGTTCTAACACTTTAAAACTTCAAGGCAATGTATCGTAGAGAATTCATAAAGACTCTATTACTAATAGCAAGCGGGTTAATTAGTCCCGCTAAAGCACTATCACGGTTAACCGAGTTACTTCCCAGGACGGATTTCAAGATGCCAGTTCTTTTTATAGGTCATGGTTCCCCTGAAAATGTATTACTGGATAATCCTTTTACCCGCTCTCTTAAAAATTTAGGTCAAACTTTACCGAAGCCAGAAGTAGTTCTCTGCATATCTGCCCATTGGCTAACAAAAGGAACATATATAAACGCCTCTCCCACTCCACAACAAATATTTGATTTCTATGGATTTACTCCGGAACTATATAAAGTTAAATACACTCCAAAGGGGCACCCAGTTCTAGCAGACCTAATTCATCGCTTAAGTAACGGCAGAATTAAGCTATCGTCTGAATGGGGGATTGACCATGGGGCTTGGACAGTACTTATCCACCTGTTTCCAAATGCAGACATCCCAGTAGTGCAGCTTAGCATAGATTATAGGAAGCCACTAAGCTATCACTATGAGATAGCCAAGATACTAAGCGAACTACGATACAGAAAAGTCTTAATAGTAGGCAGTGGAAACATTACTCATAATCTACGAAGGGCAACATGGCATGACCCGGAGGCACCGCCACCCGAATGGTCATTGGAATTTGACTATTGGACAACACAAATGCTTGAAAAAGGTAACCATCAAGCTCTGATAAATTACCTTAAAAACCATAAGCATGCAAAAATAGCCCATCCTGAACCCAGCCACTGGATACCTATCATATACACTATTGCCCTGCATGACATAGACAAAGAACCCCTCACATATCCCTATCAAGGATTCCAATACGGCTTATCTATGAGATGCGTTAAATTCGGTTAAAGTCTATTTCTATTGAACTTACTTGCAGCCTTTTCAAACCCCTCCACCGCCCATGAAATCACAGCTTTAGCACAGTAGTCCAACAGGACAGGTAATTGTTCCTTTTCCTGCTTCGTAAATTCTCCAAGGACCCAATCAACAAGAGATATTCCCGGTGGCGGACTGCCAACTCCAATCCTCATACGAGCCCATTCATCACTGCCCAATGAATTGATAATGCTTTTCAAACCATTATGTCCCCCATGACCGCCTTTCCGTCTGAACCTAACAGCACCAAAAGGCAAGGACACATCATCAACAACAACAAGCATATCACTCAGTGGAATTTTATAGTAATTAACCCATTGTGCAACAGCACTGCCACTCAAATTCATATATGTCAAAGGTTTCACTAACATTATCTTATACTTACCTTCCACTAATTCAACATACAGGGAATTAAACTTGTGTTTCCAGTTAACGGAATACCTGCTTGCCAATTCATCAACAACAAGAAAACCAATATTATGACGGGTATATTGATATTCCACTCCAGGATTTCCCAGCCCAAAAACTAACTTCTTATCTGGCACTATTCAATTAACACACTATACTACTTGGACTCTTCTTCCTCTCTCATCTGAGCAAGCAACCTACGTGGAATTTCCACAGTGGCGACAGGCACCTCCGGTCTATGCAATATCCTCCAGCCTTCCATCTCAATATCCCCAACCCGCAAGGATTGACCCAAGTCCAAGTGAGAGACGTCAAGGACAATGGACTCCTTCAACTGCTCTGGCAGAACCTGAACCCTTACTTTTCTGAGTTTCCTGATTAAGACACCACCTTTGACCACACCTTCCGGCGTGCCAACTAGTTCCACAGGAACTTCCAGAGTAATTGGTCTGCCCTTCACAAAGGTTTGGAAATCAACATGCAGAACCTCGTCAGTAACTGGATGGAATTGAATCTCTTTTACAATTGTATCATATTGCTTGTCTTCCAGAACAACTCTGGCAATGAACGCTTTCGCTTGTTTGGTCAACACCTCCGCATCGTGGCGTGAAATGTAAATGTGGATTGGCTCTGTGTCAGGACCGTATATAACAGCAGGAACTCTTTTCTCTTTGCGTGCTCTCCTGCTTGCTCTCCTTCCAAAATCTGTCCTCTCTTCCGCTTTTATTTCTATTACCTTCATGACAACTCCTCATTTTATTTATCCGGCAGAACCGACTTTATTAAAGATAAAAAGTGAATCAATGGAACGGGATTCGTGAGCATGACGCATAGCTCTTGCAAATAGAGGCGCCGCACTCAAAACTTTTATCTTATGAGATGGTCTCTTCAGAGGGATGGTATCAGTAACAACCAACTCCTCTAACGGCGACTTCTCAATTTTTTCTATTGCATTTCCCGAAAGGACGGGATGAGTAACAAAGGCACGGACAGACTTTGCACCCCTATCCATTATCTCAGTAGCAATCTTAATTAACGTACCACCAGTATCAACTATATCATCAACAAGGATAACATTCTTACCCTTTACATTACCGACTATATTAACTTCCTCAACTTGGTTTGCTTCTTTCCTGAACTTAACAGCAAAAACTATATCACTTCCAAAGAACTGGGCATAGTGCCTTGCACGACGACTGGCTCCCAAGTCAGGTCCCGCAAACGCAAGATTATCCAATCCAAGTTCTTCTATGTAAGGAATAAAAATATATGATGAATCAAGATGGTCAACGGGAATATCAAAAAAACCCTGTATCTGCCCAGCATGTAAATCCATTGTCATTACCCTATTGGCTCCCGCAGTGGTTAGCAAGTCTGCAACCAACTTGGCACCTATGGACACCCTAGGCCTATCTTTCCTGTCCTGTCGGGCATACCCAAAATATGGAATAACAGCGGTTATATAACCGGCAGATGCCCGTTTGGCTGCATCAATAGTAAGAAGCAATTCCATTAAATTGTCAGCGGGGGCATACGTGGATTGGATAATAAAGACATAGGCTCCCCGAATGGATTCCAAGAATCTGGGTTGTATTTCTCCATCTGCAAAACGCTTGACCTCTAAAGCCCCTAAAGGCTTACCATAATAGTTAGCAATCTTTTCTCCAAACTCCTTGGACGCATTACACGCAAACAACTCAATACGCTCTAAGTTAGCCATCCCGGAACCATTCCTTTGCTGCCCGGCCAGGACTCGAACCTGGAACCTTCAGGACCAAAACCTGACGTGCTGCCAGTTGCACCACCGGGCAGTGCATTCCAATAAAACTAAAAACAGCGTCTTAAGGTTCCCGTTCAACAGGTTCAGGAATCCCATCAAACAAAAATCCTTTCACATAACGCAGTACCCGACTTCGGGCATCGTGCAAATCATCATTTAACACTATGATATCTGCCTCTGGTGCTTGAGACAATTCCCATTGTGCCCTCTCCAAACGCTCTTTTAGCTTCTCTTGGTCCTCAGTGCCCCTCTTTAATAATCTTTCTTGCAAAGTTTCGAGGCTTCCCGGATGGATATAAATCAACAATGCTTGATTGCCAAACTGCTTCTTTATATTCAGAGCACCTTTAATATCCACATCCAACAAAACCGCTTTCTGCTTTGACCATATCCGCTCTAATTCGCTTCTAAGAGTGCCATAGAACTTGCCCGGATAGACCTCTTCCCATTCAATCAGGTCTCCAGAAGCAATACGTTCCTTGAATTCATCAACGGTCATGAAATAATAGTGCACGCCGTGTTGTTCCCCCGGTCTGGGTTCCCTAGTTGTTGCAGACACAGAAAACTCCAGCCAATCGTTCAATACATCAAGCAAATAAGATGCTATGGACGTCTTCCCTGTTCCAGACGGTCCAGTGATTATTACCAATTTCCGCAGGTCAGGACTTACTCCCATCACTCAGTATCTCCACCCAAAAGTAATCAAAAAAGAAGTTCTGGAAATAGCAGTGTTCACTACAGGCGTTTCTATTCCCGGAATAGTATATGGAACAAATTGTTCAGCCCACTTAACATGTGATAATGCGAAATCAAGGTAAAATTCTTTTTCTCTCACTCCAATTCCCCCTGAGAAGAACAAAGTTGGGGCATCAATTCCAGCGCTTGGGCTGTATGGCGAGGTGGCAATTCCTCCTCCAAGCCTGAACATAAACCATTGTGCAAGTTTCAATTCCAAGCCAGCCCTTAATTCGTGAGACGGTCCGTATCTGGACGCTATGGTTGTATTAACGCTTGATTCAAAGGTTGCAGGTCCAGTCTCGCTACCAAAATCAAAGTACATCGTGCTATAGTCAACAAAAGCATAATCAAGGCTGATAAATCCAATTTTTTTGAAGATGATGCCCATGCTGGCAGTAACCCTCCACGGAGTAACAAACTTATAACTAAACTTTCCCTGCTCGGACTCAACACTGAAGGAACCAGAAGTGTCCAGAACAGACTCTATCACAGAGCCATATTGGTCTGTGAGACTATAAAACCTTGGTGAGTGCATAGCAAATCCTATCCTCACTGGAATGGGTAGCCAATATAAAATACCGAATCTACCACCAAAACCATAACCATTAGTGCTAATGTTTCTACTCAAAGTAAACTTGTCAAAATCAACAGCCAAGTTATTCACATCTTGTTCTTCAAACAGGAAAGAGCGTTTATAGTTCAGAACAGATACATCTATGGAACCACCGACATAAACCTTATTTGAATAATTGCCAGCCACTGCAAGGAAGCCTTCAAATATTGACCCTCGCTCGGTTAGTTCACCCCTTTGGAACACAGGTACTCCCTGTGCAACGTGTACGTATTTGGAAGAATCAACATTGATTATCCTTAACAGTTTTGCTTGGTATGCCAAACCCTCATAGAATGGGTCCGCGTCATATGGTTTCTTCCCATTGATTCTAACGACAAAGGCGTCCAGCATAGAATTGGAACTATTGGTTCCGTTAAATACAATCCTTTGATTAAAATCAGCCAGACGCTGTCCCCCTATTGACCAATTAACGAACAGCCACCCCTCCTCCTTAGGTTCACCTTTATAATAACTGTTATCTCCAGCGTCAATAACTGCTATGTTAGCAATGCTGAAATTATATCGGCTACTTTTACCTAATTCACCTAAATAATCAGTGGTTGCAAAAGTGCCTTGAATCATTGGCGTAAACATAAAATCGCCTCTCTTATACAGTCCCAAACCAGCTGGATTGCTTAACATCACTGAAGCATCTGCTCCGACAGCACCCATACTGGAACCAACCGCTGTGCCTCTAGCCGTGGACCATAGATGCCACCTACTCATCCTCAAGGCATCCATTGCAGTCTGTGCAAAGCTATCAAGTAATAAAGCAATCCCTATTCCTGCAATGACTAATACCTTCATGACTATGTTTATTTATTATTAATTAGTTTTTTGCCAAAATTATATGGTTAAATTAATGATTGCTTGGTTTAGAATGCCTGATAGATGGTGAAGCGGGTTTCAACGGCGTGTATCTGCTTCCTGATGGTCTAGATGGCTTCATCGTTGGGGCACTCCTATGTGTTTTAGAAGGGGAAACTGTTCTGGTCTGTGGTCTCACTGTTCTTACGGAAGGTTGGATGCTACGTGTTGATGGTTTGATAGTTCTCGTGGTTCTTTCAGTTGGTCTCACAGACTTCTTAGTGCCAGAGGTTTGTTTTCTTACCTTAGGACTTGTGGTCTGCCTATGTTGGGTTTGAACACTTCGGCTTTTTATGATTGACCGATTAGTAATAGTTGTTCGGGAACCATATTGCTTTTCAGAAGGGACATAATGTTTATTCTCAGAACGGATTGTACCAGTGTGTGGTCTTACATAAGTATTCCTGCTTGGTCGCACACCCTGATGGGAATTATATTGGCGAGGCTTAACATACTTCGTCTGCGGTTTAACTTGCTTTGGCTTCACTGAGTTGTTATAAGACTTAGGGGTAGTTGTTCGTGGACGTACATTAGCTGGCTTAGAATATGTGCTCTTCGGTCTAACATAACTGCTTCTGGGCTTAACGTGTTGGTTCTCAGGACGGCTTTGTATACTACGTGGCTTGACGTATGTAGGCTTTGAATGTATACTTCTTGGTTTGGTTTCTATACTTCTGGGCTTAACAGACCCTTTGGGCATTGTTTCCACTGTTCGTGGTTTTGTTTGAATAGGCTTTTGCTGCACTGGCTTACTTTTAATAGGCTTTGTTTTCACTGGTTGTGGCTTCACAGGGGTTGTGTATGCAGGTTTACTCTTAACTGGCTTGGATATAACAGGTGCAGTTTGGACAGGCTTGCTTCCTATAGGTTTATTAATTGGCTTCTTAACTGTAGTTGGTGGTTGTGGCTTTGTCTCAATAGGTTTAACGTTTCCTTTGTCGGCACCCGGCTTATGTCCACTTTCAGGCTTCACACCTCTAATACCACTGCTTATGGACCTATCAGAAATCACTGTGCGAGGACCCAATTCTCCCGTTGAACCAATACTGTTTGAGTTCTTAAATCCATAATTATCATAAATTTCTGTTCGTGGTCCATGGTGAGTTCCTCCACCGTGGTCATAGTAAGTGTATGGGTCATAAATGTAAGAGTCATAATACCCATCTACGTATCCGTCTGCATATCCATCATAATACCCGTCATAGTAGCCATCATAGTACCCATGATAATATCCATGCGTATATCCATAAGCATAGCCGTGATAGTAGCCGTGTGAGTAGCCATGCCAGAAGCCACTATGCCATCCGTGATGCCATCCGTGATACCAGTGGTGGTCGTGATAATAATAGTAGTGGCGCGGATACCAGTAATAAGTATGATAATTAACTGGATGCCAGTAGTCACCTATCCATACGGACACAGAAACTATCCCGGCGTGCCAAGTGAAGCCCCAGTGCCACCCTGTCCACCATGGGTCATAGTCATACCAATACCAGAGGTCCCAATAGCTAGGTGCCACTGCATAGCTGAACCGTCTTATGTAAGCTGAATAAGAAGGCAAGTAGTCATCGTCGTAATAATAGTTTACTTCATCATAGTAGTAGTTATTAATTATTGTGTTGCCATCTGAAGTGATAATAGTATCTGACTCGTCTGGCATATAGTTGTTTGAATGTCTAGCGTTGTAATCCTGTGTGGCTTGATAGTCCTGTTGTGTAGGGTTGTTCTCTTTATCTCTTTCTTCTTGTCGCGGATTAAAGTCTCTGTCTTGATAGATTTCATCGTAGTTATTGCTTTGAGCAAAGGTTAGTGTCAATGTTCCCGCTATGACCAAGAAAGCAAATTGCTTCATCATGGTTACAGGATTTTTTCAGTTCGTTTATATGGTATGCAATTACTGTGCCAAAGTCTGATTACCAAGTTGTTTTCTTGGGTCTCCAGGCGGGATACAGATCTCTGTTCTTTGTTAATCGCACCTTCTTTCCTGATTCCAGATCAATGACCCAGAGACCGAAACTGTCTATTCCAAGATGATGAAATGCTCGCTGGTCAATGTATGCGATATATTTACCTGTTGGGGAAAGGGAAGGAGCGAAGGCATACGGGATGACCAGTTTATCTTCACCTGTTTCAATGTTTAGAGCCCGGATTCCATATCCATCAGGCAGACCCTGTGAGTAATAGTATAGGGTTTTGCCGTCTTTAGACCACGCAAGAGTTTTATATGCTTTGCCATGACGGGTTAACTGGACAGGTTCCGCTGTATCTCGCCAGTTCCACAGGAATATGTCAAAAATTGGCAAGAAGAGAGAATCGGGCGAATGCATATTGGATATGAAGGCAATATGTTTACCGTCAGGGGACCACGCGGGTTGATATTCAATGTCAAGCCGTTTGCCAAATCGCTTTACTGTCCTCTTCGTTTTAGTGTTTATGATTAGCAGGTCAGAGAAATAGACGTAGTCGTTTACGAGCAGTGCTTTGTCTGTGTCTGCTGGAAACCACCATTCTGCTACAAGCAGGTTTCCTGTAGGGTCCCAGTCAATATAGTGGAAGAAGCCAGATGAATCTCCAGTGTGTAATATGTCTATGGAACTGATATTATTAGATTTTTCATCCCACTGTGCTAATAATAGTTGTGTATAGGGTCTTATTCCTCTAACTATTGCCAGTTTGGAACCTGAGGGGTCCCATTTAGCCCACCAATAGGGTCCTTTCTTTGAAAGCAATACCTTCGGTTTTCCTGACCAATCCCAAGCCATTAAGAGTGAACTGTCTGGCATCAGCCATCGGACAAATAGAATAACAGTGTTTTCGTGTTTAGAAGTGTCAATAGCCAATGAACCTAAAAGCAGAAATATCAACGCTATAAATCCCTTCCGTTTCAAAGCTTATAAGGTTTTATGCAAAGTTGAAGAATTTCAGGAATTATAACGGCTGTGTCAATTCATATTAGCATAATTTATGCCATGAGGCAATTATGGGTCAATAGTTGTTTTAAGTATTGTAGGCGTATGCATGCCTTCACTGTCGTAAATCTTTATAAGCATTAATTGATGGGGCATATTTTCCGGTAATGGTATATATTCCTGTCCGGATACAGTGTTATTCCAAGTGTAAATCGTTCTGCCCAGAGCATCCATAAACTGGACAGTAAGTTCCATTGGTTGCGACGTTGTAATCAGCACAAATTTGCCTTCTGTGGTTGTAACAATGCGTGATTCAAAGAGGTTGTAGTTATTGTCAGAGGGTTTCACAACAGAGATAACCGTGTCTGTGGTAGTGGAATCTTGGGTCACTGGCTTATTAACTATGATGAATCCGTCTGAGGTAGAAGGCGAACTTCTTAATCCAGCGATATTTATTGCCCTAACGGTTGCATAATAGTATGTGTTAGTGTCCAGAACAATGCCATTCCACTGATAGAATGTTGAATTTGTTTGGGTCCAAGGCAATATGGATGAATCTCCCGGTGCAATGCCTATGCACACTTCATAATAGTCAATAGTGGAATGTGGTTCATAGAAGTCGTTCCAATAGATAGTGATTGCGATTGAGTCTGCATAGTATATAGTGTCCATATCGTAAGGTGTTATATCGGAAGGTGCTCCGACTGGGTGTGGTGCCGTCCAATCCACATTAAGCAGAACTTCTGCTATTGTTGAAAGCAATTTAGTGGTGTCTATAACAATGGACCGGATTTTTCCGGCTGGTTCAAAGGGCGAAGAGTTTTGAGTAAAGAGTTCAGCTGAGGGTCCAACTGTAATGAAAGCGGTGGTGTCAGGACGCCCCCTGTAAACCCTTATGAAATCAACGGTGTAAATAGCGTTTCCACTACGCAACGATATGTAATTACCAGTTGTATGTGGGTTGGGGTCCTGCCACGATGCCCTTAGCGTATCATCAACGAAAATTAGTATCCAACCGGTTAGAGGGTCAAAAATCACTTTAAAATCATACCATTGACCATAATTAATCGGGAAGGGTTCCCACACTTGTGACGGAAAGATTAGCGTATCGTTGACTGACTTAACCACTTGAATAATGTCATCGTCTTCTCGGAAATAGATGAGATATGAGTTGCCACGGTTGGATGCCGGGTCTGAAGCGAATATGTGCAGTCCGGCTCGTTTATTAGTTCCCGAACCTTCTATCTTAGCCCTCCAGTGATATATGATAGGTGCCGAAATGTTTTGATTGACTGGAATGCTAAATTCCGTATTGGCATCTGCTTCATCCAATTGAATAAGCCATTTGTTATTAACTATTTGCCAGTTGCCTGAATATGCAGTCCACTGGGAGGGCAAAGCACTCGTGTCAAAGTTTTCTTCAAGGAAACCGAAATTTGTGTTTGCCAACCAGCGAGTGTCCGAAATCCTACTGGAAACCTGATAGAATCTCCATTGCACTTGCTCTTGGTCATAGTCAATAAATGAAGCAGTGAAATCACGCGTTATCCAAGTTGTCGGGACATTAACCAAAGTTGAAGGTGCTGTTAAGGACAGAACCATTAAGCCATCTGAAGATGCTACTGGACTTCTAAGTCCCGCTTCATTATATGCTCTTACATTCACATAGTAGGTCTGTCCGGGGGTTAGGGTCAATCCTGTTTGTGTGAAGGAAGTGGCAGTGGTCTGTGTCCATCCCACAACAGAAGAATCTCCAGGAGCAATACCTACTGAATACTCATAATAAACGATAGGTGAATTAGGGTCAGAGAATGGGTCCCAATTTCCTGCGATGGACGTTGTGTTTGTTGTGGTGTCTATGTCTGCCGAGAGCCCGTCCCTAACAGGTGCTGGCACAGGTGGAGTAAAATCAACCCAATAGCCCACTGAATTGGGGTCAGACAGCCTGCCGAAGGAATCCGTAACTATACTATGCACTTTTCCGGCAATGGCATAGTGATAGGGGCTTTCATAACGCATGTCTTTTGCCGGTCCAACTTCCACGAGGACCCCTCCCCCGGAACGATATCTCCACACTTCAATCCAGTCAATTTCATAAATACAGTTTCCGCTCCGTGGAGATATATAGTTGCCTACAGTATGAGGATTTGGATCTTGCCACGTGGCTACTAACAAAGTGTCTATATAAACATCAATTTGCCCTGTAGTTGTATTAAAGGCGACAGAGAAAATATACCATTGGTCTTTGTTAATGGTGTATGGTGTGTCTTCAACGAGTGTCCATGTATCGTTGACCACTTTATAGATCTGGACTTTGTCGTGGTCTTCTCTGAAATAGACAAAGTATGAGTTGTTTCTGTTGGCTGTTGCGGCATTATCAGCGAAGAAATGTAGCCCTGCTCGCTTATTGGTCCCAGACCCTGAAATTTTAGCCCTCCATCTATAGAGGACTATCGGTGAAAGGTTTTGGTCAACGGGAATGAATATGTTAGTGTTTGAATTTCCTTCGTCTGTTTGGACAAGCGTTCCGTTGGTTGTGAACAGCCAGTTGCCGGAATACACTGTCCACATACCTGAATTGGTAGTAAAGTCATCATACAGGAATCCACGTGAAGCGTTAGCACTCCAAGTGGTAGCAGAATCAGTAACTAAATAGAAAGTTTCCTTATATGGACCTGCATCGGTAAAAAAAGCTATAAAGTCATCAGATATCCATCCTGAGGCTGGGGATTGAACCATTGTGGTAGCTCTTGGTGGATTTGACGGCGGTGGCGGTGGTGGTGGCGGCGGTGGACTTGTTGAGCAACTTGACACGGTCCAGTTAGCGAGCCAACCGTCGGCACGTGTGGAAACATCAGAAGTGAAGCGAAAGGTTAGCGAGCTTCCTGATGAAGTAATAGTTCCTGGGGAAGTAGTTCCGTGATATGTCCCGATTAACGGGGAAGCTGTTGAGGGACCATCATAAATGTAGAGAAAATCGTAGTTCTGTTCGGTATTAAATTGTGAAAATGCTATTGTTATTGGATTTCCGTTTGGTGACTGGATTGTATAGGTCCAATCTTCATTATTCAGATATTGGTCAACTGGACCTCCTGCATCAGCAAAAATTCCAGAGCAAGCGGAAACAGTCCAGGAGCCAGATGCAGGAAGCGTTGAAAAATTTTTTCCTACCCAACCGCTACTATCAGTAGCCGAACAATGGGCATTGACTTGAACTTCATAATGGGCACTGGCGGCAAGACCAGTTATCCATACAACTGTATCAGCAGTGCTCAAATATGTCCAAGATGAATAATAACTGCGCTTGTACCTAACGGTATATGAAGTAGCACCGGGAACTGTATTCCACGATACTAATGCGGCAAATGGTTGAATCTGAAGTAGCGTAACATTTTGTGGTGCTGGACAGGAAGCGGTTGTCGTGGTCCAAGAAGCAGCCCATCCGGGACGATTAGTCGCACAATCAGAACGAAATTCTATATACAAGGCACCGGAATATCCTATTACTGTTCCTGGACTATTGGTCCCATAGAAATATCCGATGAAGCGTCCATCTGGACCGGTGCCATCCCAGATATACATATAGTCCCATGGGTAGCCTCCTCCATCAACTTCAAGGTCAAATTGAGAGAATGTAAGAACAACAGGGTCATCTCCAGGTGGGTCAATAATCCATCCAATGAACTCATCGTCTCCATAGTTGCCAGTTGGTCCTCCAGTATCATAAAAATTGCCTGTTGAAGATGTATAGACAGTAATGTTAGCAGGCAAGCCGTTTATTTTACGGAAATAGAACTCCCAGTCCCAGTTAGCCCC
>JAJRPU010000079.1 GCA_024280615.1 Bacteroidota bacterium
AGGGTTCGTGTTCCCCAAGGAGGCAGTGGCACAAGGAGAAAATGGATATTACTTGAAGGAGATAATTGGCAGTGGTCCGTTTATCGTGGAACAAATTTCCGATTCCGTGGTTATCCTTGTCAAAAATTCTGATTATTACTTAACCGATGATGTGGGCAATAAGTTGCCCTTTTTGGACAAAGTTGTTATCAAGCGTCAGAAGGACAGAGATATAGTGATAAATGAGTTTCTTTCAGGAAAAGTAGATATGGTCTATAGGCTTTCTACAGATGAAATCATATCCATCTTAGAGAGTTCGCCATCAAGGGATCTGAAATATATTGACCAGCGGTCGCCAGAAATGTCTACGCAAATGTATGTTCTCAACACTGCCGTGCCACCATTCAATGACGAAGCACTTCGGAAAGCACTGTCATATATGATAGACAGAGAAGACATATACAATCGTGTGTTGATGGGAGAGGCTCAGTCACCAGCTCGTTTTGGAATAGTTCCACCCGTGTTCCCTGAATACCGCAATAATGAACTGCAGGGGTATTCCTATAACGAAGAGGAGGCACGTAAATGGCTTGAACAGGCACAGAACAAGCCCGACACCATTGAGTTAATGATTAATGAGGGAGACCCTATCCACATGCACGTCGCCCTTGCCGTGCACGAATATCTTAAGAAGTTTGGGATTCATCTTAACATTGAGGTTGTGTCCCGTCAGCAATGGTTAGACAGGCTTCAGAACGGTCAGTTCCAAATGGCAAGGTTGGCGTGGATAGCTGATTTCCCACACCCTGCCAGTTTCCTTAGCATTTTTTATGGAGCGGGAGTTCCCGATGACCCAACAGAACCTTCGTTCCCAAATGTGAGTAGATTTAAGAATTCCGAGTTTGATAATAATTATATAAACGGGCTTTATGCACCAGATAAAGAAAAGGCTTACTATCATCTTCTGGAAGCCGAGAAGATAGTAATTGATAAAGTTCCTGCAATTTTCTTATGGTATGAAGAGAACTATAGAATCTTGCAACCTTATGTTAAAGATATGTTCAAAAACCCAATGGAATATAGGGATTTTAGGTTTGTTTACTTTGACAAGACCACTTATGAAAAAACACAGGAGGCATACAGGAAGAAAGCAGAGACACCAGAATCTTAAAGTGTATACTAAGACAAGTTGGAGTGCGTTCTTTTCTGTAAAAGTTATCTAACTTTGTACCAAAGCAAATCCGTGGGAATGAGTGAGTTAACCAACTTGTTGGAGATGGAATCCGTGCTTGACGGAATAGAAAAACCATCTGAGCTCTTTGGAGAATTGGTATTTAATGAAGAGGCACAAAGGCAATACCTTCCAGACACAGTATTTGAGAAATTGCAAGAAGCAATAACGGGACAGCAACCTATCACGGAAGACATAGCTGATGCGGTAGCAGCAGGCATGAAGGCTTGGGCAATTGATATGGGAGCCACTCACTACACGCACTGGTTCCAACCACTGGCAGGCACCATAGCACAGAAACACGATTCCTTTTTGGCATTAAATAAGGAAGGAAAACCTATTGAAAAGTTTAGTGGGAAGGCACTTGTCCAGCAGGAGCCCGACGCTTCCAGTTTTCCAAGTGGCGGAATTAGAAGCACTTTTGAAGCCCGAGGATACACTGCTTGGGACCCATCCAGCCCAGCATTCATCATGGAAACAGGAGGCACTAAAACTCTATGCATTCCGGCTATATTTGTATCATACACCGGGGAGGCTCTTGACTATAAAACTCCACTTATTAGGTCAATTCACGCACTTAATAAATATGGACTACCTGTAGTTAAACTCTTCTTCCCTGAAGCAAATAGGATTTTTTCCACAATGGGTTGGGAGCAAGAATATTTCCTTATTGACGAACAGTGGTATGAAGGCCGTCCTGACCTGATTCTTTCTGGTAGAACCCTTGTTGGAGCATTGCCACCCAAGAATCAGCAGTTGGAAGACCACTACTTTGCATCCATCCCTGACAGGGTTCTTGCATTCATGGCTGACCTTGAATATGAAGCCTATAGATTGGGTATTCCACTACACACAAGACATAACGAAGTTGCACCATCTCAGTATGAATGTGCCCCTTGGTTTGAAGAAGCCAATATTTCCAATGACCACAACCAGTTGTTGATGGACTTAATGGATAGGGTAGCACGCCGACACGGATTAAGAGTTCTGTTGCATGAAAAGCCATTTGCTGGAATCAACGGTTCCGGAAAACATATGAACTGGTCCATTGGCACCGATACAGGAAGGAACCTTTTAGCTCCCGGCAAAACACCCGAAACGAAACTGGCATTTCTCACATTCTTCGTAAATGTTATAAAGGCAATCAATGACTGGAATGATTTGGTCAGGGCGAGCATTGCCAGTGACAGCAACGACCTGCGATTAGGCGGACACGAAGCACCACCTGCAATCATTTCCGTATATATCGGCGACCACCTGCAAAAAGTCATTGACAAATTAGAGCAGAACGTTCCTGATGAAGGATTTTTAACTGAAGAGGAAGGCGAAGAACTCAAAATGTTTATTCACGAAACCATTCCAACCCTGTTCCTTGACAATACAGACCGAAATAGGACAAGCCCATTCGCCTTCACCGGAAATAAGTTTGAGTTGAGAGCAGTGGGAGCATCTATGAATTGCGCACAACCAGCAACAGTCCTGAATACAATTATGGCGTACCAACTAAAGCAATTCCACGAAGATTATCAGGCACTTATTGATAAGGGACTGAAGAAAGAACAAGCAATACTTGAAATTTTGCATAAGTATGTGAAAGAAAGCAAGCGAGTCATATTCAATGGAGATAACTACAGTCAGGAGTGGGTAGAGGAAGCTATCCGAAGAGGCTTAAATAATATCCCAGACACACCAACCGCCATAAAGGCTTATGTTACAGAAGACGCTATTAAATTATTTGAAGAAACAGGCGTTTCGTCTCGCCGTGAAGTGGAAGCTAGATACAATGTGCGTTTGGAGAAGTATGCTCAAAGGGTTCACATTGAGGCAATGACATTGATAGAAATGGTTAATCAACAAATCTTGCCACCTGCAATTCAATCTCTGAGCGAATTAGCTGGCACACTAAACAGCCTGCCGATTGAAAACAAAGCAGTTAAGAAGAGATATGAACGACTGTCCCAATTGGTTGAAGGCTTAAATGAAGCCCTTGAAAACCTTGAAGAGAAAGTTAGAACAGCCGAGGAAGAGGGCAATCTGCCCAAGCAAGCAGAACTATATGCTAAGGAAGTGCGACCAGCAATGGAAGAAGTCAGGAAATATGCCGACGAACTGGAACGCATTATGGACGACAGACTCTGGCAACTACCTCATTACAGAGAAATACTTTTCATTAAATAAACGTTTAGGGTAATGTGAACGTCAGAAGGCTCCAGATAGTTGGGTATATAATATCGTTGCTTGTTATAATATATCTATCAGGATGTGCTCAGCAGAAAATATTAAAGGACCCTGATGGAGCTTATGAACACAAGCAATATGATTGGGCAATAAAGGGATATATAAAGAAATTCAAAAAGGCGGACGAGTCAGAGCAACCCAGAATAGCATATAGAATAGCCGATTCATATCTTAAAAAAGCAGATTTTGAAAATGCTTACAGATGGGCAATTAAGGCTTATGAACTAAACAGGGAGATTAACATTGATGCTTTAATTATTGCCATCAATTCAGCAATTGGCTTGGAAAAATATGATTCTGCACGTTATTACTTGAATCTTTACACTTCAGAGCCCGGATATGATGGGGCATTCGTCCAGAAAATCAGCAAGGTATTAGACTTTGTGAAATATGAAAAGGAGAAAGGACAGGTAAAGAAATTGCAAAACGCCGTTAATTCAGAATCTTCCGATTGTTGCCCTGCTTTGTATGAAGAGGGTTTATTATTCGCTTCACAACGGAAAGATGCCAAAGGAGATAATGTGTATGGTTGGGATGGACAGAAATTTTCAGATATTTTTTACTTAAAATTTGGCGATGAGAAAGCTATTCCCTTGCCTGACGACACTTCTCAGATAAATACCGCTTTCCACGAAGGAACACCCTACTTAGTTAAACGGGGCGATACAACTTGGCTATATTTCACGCGTTGTGCACCGCACCTTGACCCGGAGGCACCTGTGGTCAAGTGCCATATTTACAGGACATATAACATTGGGAATGATTGGGCACGTCCAGAAAGATTGGTTTTTGTGGGAGATAATGTTAATGAGGGGCATCCGGCAGTGGGCAAAAAATATATCTATTTCGTTAGTGATGACTCGGAAGGTAGGGGCGGAAAAGATTTATATCGCACCTATTGGACAGGCTTCGATTGGGCACCACCAGAGAATCTTAAGAAGTTCAATACTATTGACGATGAAATGTTCCCGTTCCTATATGCCGATTCAATTCTCGTGTTTTCTTCTAATGGACGTGAGGGCTTTGGAAACCTTGATGTTTTCATAGCAAGACAAAAAGCAGACGGAACTTGGGAAATAGTTAATGCAGGCAAGCCAATCAATAGTGGAGGAGACGACTTTGGAGCAATTATAACAGGCATTGAGAAAGGAGAAGGAAAGTATTGGAAAATGACAGGATATGTATCGTCAAACAGACAGGGTTCACAAAGCGATGATATATACTATTTTGAACAAACTTTCCCTTTAAGATTCTTTGCAGAAATGTATGTTTTTCACACCGATACGCCTATGCTTATTAAAGATGTTAAAGTATTGCTTTTTGACACTCAAAAAGGATATTCTGACACTCTTGTGGACACTATTCTTTCGTCCTACCCGGGCATTTTTAGACTTGAAGAAGGACATTCATACATAGCCATAGCAAGCAAAAAAGGTTTTATGACCGATGTCGTGCAATTCACTGCCAAGCCAACGGGAAACTGGCAATTGGAAACATTTGTTCCTGTTAAATTCTATCTCAGACCAATTGAAATAGGTAAAGAAATTGTGATTCCCAATATTTACTATGCCTATGATGATTGGAAACTATTACCAGAAGCCTATCCAGTGCTTGATACCCTTGCTCTCATTTTGCAGCACAATCCAGACTTAATTGTAGAGATTGGTTCGCATACCGATTGCCGAGGTAGTGATTACTACAACCTAAAGCTTTCCTTTAAGCGAGCCCAATCTGTCGTGTATTACTTAATTGAAAAGGGCATTCCACCTGAAAGATTAAGGGTCCAAGGATATGGAGAAACTCAACCTATTATAGACTGTGGTCCAGATTGTTCACAATGTACAGAAGAACAACATGCTAAGAACAGACGAACTTCTTTCCGAATTGTAGCAGTTAGGTCCCAATAATGAAGAAAATAGGTCACAGAGATGTACGGCGTGAGAGCATAATAACAAAATTCAGGTTAAAGGAAGAAAAGAGTAACATATAGTAAATTTATTTTATGTCTTTTGGTTGTAAATATTTCTCCCAGAACTCTTTAGCAGCCTGTTCCTCGGCTTCTCGTTTTCTCTGTCCCCAGCCTGTTGTTTGAGGTTGGTCTTCAAGAAAAAGTGTTGCTTTAAATGACCTGCCTCCCGCTTCTCCCTCGGTCTTAAAGTATATGTTTTTATTATATCTACGTCCCCACTCAAGAACCTTGCCTTTGAAATTGAAGGGCAGTGCTTTATTAACATCAATTTTTTGGAAATGAGGTTCCATTAAAGTAATGACTACCTTCCTAGCAGTCAGGATTCCTTTGTCCAACTGAACAGCTCCAATGAAAGCTTCTAACATGTTTCCTGGCATATCTGTTTCTTCTGGTTTTAGTTTAAACTTTTTTGAGAAGGTAGCTAAATCAAGGATTTTATGATTCAGGGCAATTTGGTTAAGAAATTTACGAGATGCTAACCATGATTTTAATGCAGTTATTTGTCCTTCAGATAATTTAGGATAGTGCTTTATAAACCATTCTACTATCACATTACCAATCACTGTATCCCCCAAAAGTTCTAATCTATCAAAATGATGATGAAACATCCCCGGCTTGAAAACCCAGTTATAATAATGTAGTCTGGAAGGAAAAACTTTAAACTTCCTATAAATGCCCCATCTCAGTTTTAAATCATCCTTGAAATTCACCGAAAACCACTGAAGCATTATGACCCCCAAACCCAAAAGAATTATTCAATGTGTATTTAACTCTTCTCTTTTCAGGTTTCCAGAACGTGTAGTTGAGGGGTGGAAGTTCTGGGTCGTCAGTGAAGTGGTTAATGGTTGGCGGCACTATTTGGTCCCTTATTGCCAATATACAAACTATTGACTCCACTGCCCCCACTGCTCCCAGAAGATGCCCGTGCATACTTTTTGTTGAGGACACATTTAATTTGTATGCGTGCTCGCCAAATACTTTAACTATTGCCTTAGCCTCAGCTATGTCTCCGAGGGGAGTGCTTGTCCCATGCGTGTTTATATAATCCACGTCTTTAGGGGATATACCTGCGTCCTGAATGGCTAATGACATAACTTCAGCGGCTCCCAATCCTTCAGGATGTGGGGCAGTGACGTGATAGGCGTCCGCTGTCATTCCCATTCCAGCAGCAGTAGCGTATATTTTAGCACCTCGTTTTTGGGCGTGTTCTATTGATTCTAGTATTAAGGCTCCTGCCCCTTCGCCCATTACAAAGCCGTCTCTGTCTTTATCATAAGGTCTGGATGCAGTTTCCGGAGAGTCATTTCTTTCTGACAGGGCTTTCATTGCACTGAATCCAGCGACACCGGGATAATTGATAGCGGCTTCTGACCCTCCTACTATGATAAAATCAGCTAGACCCTCTCTGATTAGTCTAATTCCCTCTGCTATGGCGTGAAGAGAAGAGGCGCAGGCACTTACCGTGGCAAAATTGGGTCCTCTGAATCCGTATCTGATAGATAGGTAACCGGCAGCCATATCTGCAATAACCTTGGGAATAAAAAATGGAGTGAACCTATAGTTCTCTGGGTCTGCTCCCCATCTAGAAACTTCTTCAACGAAAGAAGTTATACCACCGATACCAGATGCCCATATAACGCCTGCCCTCGTAGGATTAAGCTCCTCCTTAGGATTTTCTATACCAGCATCTTTAAGAGCTTCATCTGCTGCCGCAATGGCGTACCAAGTATATGGGTCAAGACGTCTAATTTCACGTTTATGCAGATATTGAGCAGGGTCAAAGTTCTTTACTTCACAAGCAAACCTTGTTCTAAGCTTAGAAGCATCAAATTTAGTGATGGGCCCGGCACCACTAACACCCTTCAAGGTATTATCCCAAAATTCTTTGACAGAATTACCCAAAGGAGTAACGGCACCGAGCCCTGTAACAACAACTGTCCTCTGAGACATCTAGACTATTTAATTCGTAATAATCATGCGCCGCTTCCCACTTGGGCTTTAATATACTCAATAGCATCACCTACTGTCTGTATCTTCTCTGCATCTTCATCAGGAATAGAGATATTAAATTCCTTTTCAAATTCCATTATCAATTCAACTGTGTCAAGGGAATCTGCACCGAGGTCATTAATAAAATGTGACTCTGGAGTTATTTCACTTTCGTCAACTCCCAATTTCTCCGCTATGATCTTTATGACCGTCTTCTCAATGTCCTTTGCCATTGGCTTCTGATTTTGTAGCAAAGATAAAATGTTTTTACTTAACCGATAGTGTTCAAAGTTTTTGGTAAAGGCTCAAAAGCCTTTTTCACAAGTTCCTTCTGTGTTTCAACATGCTTTTTAAAGAAGCCAGTTGCCGGCGATGCGGAAGCCTCCCGGCTTACAAGTTTGAGGTTCTTTTGAATTTCTTCAGGAATTTCTTCGTGGACCTTCATATACCACCAAGCACCCATATTAGCA
>JAJRPU010000080.1 GCA_024280615.1 Bacteroidota bacterium
AACGGCTCCAACATATAAACTATTATACTATCCCTGTTCACACATCCATTCTGATCCACCACAACCAAATGATACACAGTCATTGAACCATCAGGATTTGCCACTGGCTGTGCAATTGTAGGATTATCTAACCCCTCAGTAGGCGTCCAACTGTAACTATATCCAGCAACCGCCGGCGTACCCAACTGAACAGTCGTCCCAAAACATATAGTCGTGTCTATCGGTCCTGCATCCGCTACAGGCAAACTCCATATCTCTATACTACCAGTATCAACAGAACTACAGCCAGTAAACACATTCGTCACCTGCAACGTCACCAACTTAATGCCACCCTCATCATACACTATCCCCACAGGATCAACCTGATTACTCACACGAGGCGTCGCCCCATCACCAAAATCCCAACTATAACTCCACTCAGGACCACGCGTGCCCGTGTTCGTAAAATCTACCGGACTACCAGCACACACAGGAGCCGTGCTCACAAACGACACCCCAGGAGTGCTATCCACCAACACCTGCTCCACTAAACTATCCTTACAACCATTGGCATTAGTAACCACCAACTTAACATCCCTCCAACCTACAGGACCATATATCGTCCACGCATCACGCGTACTTGCACTAGCTGGCGTTCCTCCTTCCATCGTCCACATATACGTCGCTCCAGACAACGCCTGCCCCGTAAACATAAACTCTGCCGTGTCTCCTTGACATATCCTCACCGGTACCGTAAAGTCAACTGACGGCTTGTCTTGGACAGTAACTGTCATAGTAGCGGAATTGGAGCAGTAGTCGCTGCTAATAGTAAAGACGACATCCTTAGGTCCAGGGCTAGTCCAATACACACCGGCGGGGTTCTCATCACTGCTTGTTTGTGGCACAGCATCCACATCAAAGTCCCAAGAGAAGGACCATCCAGCACCGGTAGAACCAGTATTTGTAAAGTTAACAGGTTCTCCTTCGCATGGTTGCATATTAGATACAGTAAAGGAAACTGCAGGAGTTTCGTGCACAGTAACAGCTTTTGTAACGGTTGCTTGGCAGGCAGCATCAGAAACAGTTAACGTAACAGTCTTGCTTCCTGCAGTGGCATATACAACACCTGCCGGATCTCTTAATGTTGATGTTGCAGGAGATGCTCCATCGCCAAATGACCACATATAATTCAACACTCCAAGTGTATCACCTATGTAATTAAAGTCCACAGAAGCGCCTGTGCAAACATATGGATCGGCAGTGGTTCCGAAATCTGCATTGATTGGGCAAAAACATGCATTTGTAGATGGTCCCAAAAAGCGTTGCATGTTAACATTAATAATGTTGGTAGGTGTGATTGTTTGAGTTAAAGCATAGTTTCTTAAAGTCCAAGGTGGTGTTAATATTGAGAATGACCTTGGTTGAACCCCGCAACGCAAGGACATAACATTATCAAAGTAAAGCACGTATGGGTCTTCCAACGGTGAATTGAAAGAAGTGAAACCAGCAATAGCAAATTTGTTATTTGTCATGTCATAGTAGAGATACCCTTCGAGTTCATTTGACTGAGGGTCTCCGAGAGCATATAAAGTCGTTGTTCCGAAGTTCACATCTATTTCACCGAAAAGTACATTACCATCGCCAAAAGTCCACTCTTCTCCTCCGAAATAGAGAGTTCCTGTGTTGGCATTATAGGCAAATCCATTTGCAAAACCACCTCCGGGTGCCAATAAATAAGCAGAGGCTGCAAGTGACAGATTATTACGAAATTTGGCGAATGCCGGATATGGAACACCATTCCCATCAGTCCAATAACCGCTTATATAAATATTCCCTGCGGGATCGTAAGCAACATCAGACGGAATTTCATTATTAGCATTTGACCTCAGGTAAATAGGACCATTGACTATAGCACCGTTAGGGTTCACTGTCATAATAAGCCAGTCATCTGAACCGCCATCATCAGTGTATCCAATAATAGCAATATTTCCACCCGGCAATTCTACTAAGCTTTCTGCTTCATCCCAGTTACCGTTACCTCCATCATCATAATAAAACTTAGCAACTGTGTTACCATTGATATCAAGAATAACAAGCACTAGCTCCTCTGCTCCTCCACCCATTCTTTCTTTACCCACGAAATAGAAATTACCATTAGAGTGGTGGATGACATCATTGAAATTAGCTCTAATACCTGTAAATTGCCTTGCGAAAGCGACGTTACCATTTGGTTGTATATACAGAGCCAGCCCATCTCTAACACCTCCTCTTATTTCTCCAGCAATTACTATTCCACCTCCCGTCACTGGTGCTGCACCATAAGCCCGGTCATCCTCATTAAGACCGGAATCATAAACATAACTCCATAAAATGTTTCCTTGAAAGTCGTATTTGATTACCAAAATGTCCTGTGTTCCGTAGGCATCGGTGTGTCCAACCCAATATATGCCATCTCCGGGAACCGAGACCACTTCTGCGGCGACCTCTGTTCCTCCAAACGGTGTGTAGTGAACGAACGATTGTGCACTTGCAGTCAATGAACCCAGCACTGCCAATGAAAGAAGTTTCCTCCACATAGCTCACTTTTTTTAAAAGGTGCTTTTTTCGTAAGACGAAATTACGTCATTAAAGGTTGCATGACAAATCATCATTTGTCAAATTCAAAATTTATAACCACCTGTTGTGTGTTAGGCACTGTGTTGGAGACGATTGTAACGATTCGTTGTGTTGCTGTCAGTGGAATCTCGGCAGTGTTGAGTTGAATTATCAAAGTATCTGATTTGTCTGGCGGTATTGGATTTTGTGGAACATCAGAGACAATGCACCCACAATCACTAAATGCTCTTCTTATAATAAGCGGCTCTTCGCCGACATTGCTTACTATTATGGGAATTTTATAAATGGTGTCTGAACTGATTACTCCAAGGTTAATTATGGTATCGGAAAGTTCAATTCTTGGTTGTGGTGCAGTTGGGTCATAACCTTCCTCGGAAATAGGGAAATGGACAGGGCTATCTGTTTGCTGGTGTTCACAGGATACAGCAATTAACATAGGAAATAGTAATACAGCAAGCCTCATGGTCCCCAACTTTTAGAAGAACATAGGGAAGGAAGCGGGGTCTGCCTCATGCATAATGCGATATGCGGCCTCAAAGACCTCTTCTGGATTAGGTTTGCAGAAATAGTCTCCGTCAGAACCATAAGCAGACCTGTGTTCTTTGGCAGTCACTGTCGCTGGTGGTGAGTCCAACCACCAATATCCTCCCCTTTCTTCAATTACTTTTTGAAGCATGTAGGCGGTTGCTCCACCCGGAACATCTTCGTCAGCAAAGAGAATCCTGTTGGTTTTCTTCAGTGAATTGAGTATAACATCATTTAAGTCAAAAGGTATAAGAGTTTGGACGTCTATTACTTCGGCGGAAATACCTACTTCTTCAAGCATCTTAGCGGCTTCCATAACAATTCTGACCATTGAGCCATAAGTAACAATCGTTAAGTCCTCCCCTTCTTTAAGGATTTCAGGGATGCCTAACGGAACTGTATATTCGCCTATGTTATCAGGCAATTTCTCTCTCAGGCGATATCCATTCAAGCATTCTATAATCAAAGCAGGCTCGTCAGATTGCAGAATAGTATTGTACATTCCAGCGGCTTGCGTCATGTTTCTTGGAACAAGCAGATACATTCCACGCAGTGAACCAAGCAACATTTGAATAGGTGAACCCGTGTGCCAAATCCCTTCCAACCTGTGTCCTCGGGTTCGGATAATCACAGGTGCCTTCTGTCTTCCTTTCGTCCTCCATCTTAAAGTTGCAATATCGTCAGTCATTGGCTCCAAACCGAAGATGAGATAGTCCAGATATTGGATTTCAGCAATTGGTCTGAATCCGCGCATTGCAAGACCTATAGCTTGTCCGACTATAGTGGCTTCCCTAATGCCAGTGTCAAAAATTCTGTGTTCACCATATTTAGCCTGCAGACCAGCAAAGCCCTGATTAACATCACCAAGGCGACCAACGTCTTCACCAAATGCAACCAGTTCAGGATACTTGCTAAACGCCTTATCAAAAAAGCGATTCAAGACCTGGAATCCATATACTTCTGGTGAATTTTCGGAATATACAGGCTTCACTTCCGGAACCTTTAATGCGGAACCTTCTCCTTCATTATACAAGTGTGTACTATAGAAATCAAAAGCAAGGTCTTCATATTGATCTTTCCATTTTCTAAGTCGTTCTATTGCTTCACTTGACTCAAACCTTGTGATGCGAAGCACTTTCTTGACGGCAGCCATCACGTCCTTACGCAATGGATTCAGTTCCCTCTGCAATTGCTTAATGGTGTCATAAATTTCCTGTGCATGCTGGGAATTCTGAGCGATTTCTTTCATTATAGATATAGCCTCATTCATCTCTTTATATATCGGGTCTTTAAACATTTTCCAAGCCCTCCGTTGCCCTTCCTTAACCCTTTCCAGTGCTTCTTTTTCAATCTGGTCAAGTTCCTCTTCCGTGGCTATGCCTTCTTTCAATATCCATTCTCGCATTTTTAACAGGCAGTCAAACTCCTTTTCAAATTGAAGTCTTTCCTTTGGTTTATATCTCTCATGGGAACCGCTTGTTGAGTGCCCTTGCGGTTGCGTCAAGCCATAGACGTGGAACACACAGGGACGATGCGTCTCTCGGCATTTCTCTATACCTTCAACAAAAGTCTTAATCAAAGCGGGATAGTCCCATCCCGCAACCTGATAAATGTCTATACCTTCTCCTTTATCATTGACTTTAAATCCAGACAGAAGTTCTGCGAAGTCTTCTTTTGTAACCTGATAATCCTTGGGAACAGAAATTCCATATCCATCATCCCAAATAAATATAGCCAGTGGAACTTGCATTACGCCAGCGGCATTGAGTGTCTCCCAGAACAGTCCCTCTGCACAACTGGCGTCTCCAATGGTAGCAAAGCAAACCTCATTTCCGTTGTTGGAAAAAGGTGTGTTCTTTAAATCAGGATTAATCCTATAGAGTTTAGAAGCAAGGGCGAGACCTAAAGCCCGTGGCATCTGACTACTGGTTGGTGACGTGTCAGACGCAGAATTATATAAATTCTTAACATCTCTCCACCTGCCATTCTCATCTAAGAAGTGCGTAGCAAAATGATTATTCATCTGGCGACCGAAGGAGTGTGGGTCATTTATAGGGTCGGCATACAACTGAGCAAAGAACTCCTCCACTGTTAATTCTCCAATTGCCATCATAAACGTCTGGTCACGATAATAGCCAGAACGATAATCACCTTTCTTAAAGGCTTTAGCCATTGCAATCTGAGCAACCTCCTTGCCATCTCCGAAAATGCCAAACTTAGCTTTTCCTGTAAGAACTTCTTTTCTTCCAATTACACTGCAATGACGACTAATCCAGCCGAGCCTGTAGTCATCAAGAACCATTTGACGGAACTCTGCAAAACTCATTTTTTTATCCCCAAGAGAAACAACATCACTGGACATAAGGCATCCCTTTTAAGCAAATTTAAGGTGTAAAAAATAAACAGCCTCTAATTAAGATAAGAGAACCCGAATACTTTTTGGTTTCTTAATTACACATTAAAAATACTGCAAACATAGTTTTCTCAAATACTCAAATCCACTGGGATTTCCTGCTATTATTTCCCTTCCTAATAAATAATTATCCTGTCCTTTAAAATCTGCAACCATTCCCCCTGCCTCTTTCACAAGCAGGCTTCCGGCAGCCACATCCCACGGCTTTAAACCATATTCAAAAAATCCATCAAATTTTCCTGCGGCAGTATAGGCAAGGTCTATGGCAGCGGAACCCATCCTCCGCAAACCCTGAACTTCCCTCATCAAATGCTTGAACATCCTTAAATATTCCTCAGCACGAGACAAATCGCTAAAGGGAAATCCTGTTGCAATAAGAAAATTCTCCACATTAGACTCCTTGGAAACATATATTCTTTTTCCATTAAGAAAAGAGCCTTTGCCCGCCGTGGCATAAAACATAAAATCGTGATATATGTCATAAACAATTCCCTGTTTGACCGAGCCGGAACCGTGCATCAAAGCGACTGAAATGGCAAACACAGGAATCCGATGCACATAGTTTGTTGTGCCATCAAGGGGGTCAACAACCCACCACCATTCATGTTCAGACAAATCAACTTCCGGATTAAATTCTTCTGTCAGGAATCCGGTGTCCTGAGAGGGCGAAAAATCGCTAAGAAGTTCAATTAGTCTGCGCTCGCTTTCCTTATCAACCCTTGTAACAAGGTCATGTTTCCCTTTAAGGTCAATGTCCCCAGTGGCAAGATTATTAAGTTCAGACAATATGAACTGACCTACACCTTTTATTTCATCAAGAAGTTTAGCCTCCATAACAAACCCACAATTTGAATAAATCAATTCTTAATGATGGGAACCTTCATCATGGGTCTCCACTTTCTCCTCCGTTTTTCCTTTCAAACGGGCTTCCAATATCTTTTCCAGTTGCTCCGCATTTATGTTCTTAGCAATAATTTTCTTATCTTTATCAAGCAATAAGATTTTCGGCGTTCCCTTAATATAGTAGTAATACCTAAATGGATGCTTCATTTCAACATCTTCAACATTTATCCATTCCAACTTGTTTTCCCTAATATACTTGAGCCATTTGTCCTTTTCAACGTTGACATAAACGGCATAGATCTCAAGCGTGTCTCGGCTATACTTCTCATAAATCTTTTTTATTTTAGGGATTTCTCGTCTGCAGTGTCCACAATCTGGATCCCAGA
>JAJRPU010000081.1 GCA_024280615.1 Bacteroidota bacterium
CTGGAATGTTGTGTTTTCGGGAAATTTCACTAATGAATTCATGTGTTACTAGCTCAGACATTTTCTCTTTCCCTTTGCAACAGTCTTTTACGTATCTTTGTTATGTTTAGCTTGGAACAAAAGTAAATAGGCTGTATTATGTCAAAATTGGGTATTTTGCCATTGTTTGAGCAACAGGGAGTTAAGTCGTCTAAACAAGTTGAAGACTATGAGAAAATTATTGAAGAGTATTCAAAAGAATTTAGGAAACTTGTATTGCCTAAGGGGGACACTATCTTTGGCTTTTGGATGCAAACCCTTGCAGACCTTGACTTGCTTGACTTAGAACTTGGCGGATTAACTGATTCATATACAATTGACCCAATACATAGAACTGTTAAATTTTCAGGGAATTCTGAAAAGCTACGTAAGAGAGTGGCTCATTTAGAAAAAGTAAATGGACAAACTACATTATATACAGACTTTGTTGATGCTTATGGAGATACAAATGCCTATGCATTTCATAATCTTTATCCATACAAAGGCAAATTTTATCCACGAGTAGTCAGAACATTAATTAATGCTTTTGGTTTAACGGAAAATAGCCTTATTCTTGACCCATTCAATGGCTCAGGGACCACCACTCATGAGGCTTCTCTTATGGGTATTCAAAGTGTTGGCATAGACATAACCCCAATGGGCGTAATGATAACAAAGTTGAAAAATGAGTTGCTATTTAAAAAGCCTAAGGATTTTGAATTCTCTAATGATGACTTAATTGCTATCTTAAATGATATTGAGCGTAAACAATGGAGCCATGAAGATGAAACAATTCAAAACTTGATGTTAGTAATATACTTTGATACTATTGATGCCTTTGCTAGGACATCAAGATATAAAAGTAGAGGTAAGACTGGATTATTTATTGAAAAATTTAATTATGTAAAGCAATGCTATGAGAAACTGATGGTTATAAAAGAGATGCACGGACTTGAATTTGTTAAAGCAAACATTTTAGAAGATGACGCTCTTCGCCTTAGAGATATTGAAGAATTTAAAGAAAAATTTGATGCAATTATAACAAGTCCACCCTATTACTTTTCAATTGACTATGTTGGAAAAGACAAATTGGCTTATGAGTATTTAGGACTTGATATGAAAAAAATTGAATCTAAATACCTTGGAATGAAAAATTCTTTGCCCAAGAAGAAAATAGGCGGGCTACCTGCAAAAGTTATTCAATACTATGAAGATTTGAAGACCTCAATAGAAGGCATGTATAACGTTCTTAAACCCGGTGGCAAACTGGCTATAATAGTGGGGGATAGCACAGTTTCGGGTAAGAAGATACCAACTACTGTAATGACAAAAAGATTTTGTGAAGAAGCAGGATTTACTTTTAAGAAATTAATATTCAATCCACTATTAGGAGCGAGAAATAGAGCGATTAGAGGCGAAAGCATTATTATTTGTGAAAAGTGAGCTAATATGCCAGTGGTCAAACGAAATATGCTATGCTTAAAAAACAAGGAAAATCTTGATTTGGGACAGGTAATATTATATGAACCGTATAAAAATATTTTGCTCAAATTTTATGAATTGGCAACTGACCCTAAAGCCGTTGAATTTGACCCTATCTCAAGGATTTTTGATGGATTAGAAAGCGTTTCAGATGAATTCAAGTACTATTACGAGGCATTGTTAGCCGTATCTTCCTATTATCAACATAGCAAAGGAGGAAAAGGAAAGTTAATTGAGAAGAGACTATCATCATTAGTGGAGACCTGTACAGTGAATATCAAAATGAGTGAAATCCCATTGTGGTTGGAAAATCCTGCACTACACAGAAAGAAAGGCATTTTTACTCTAAATGGACTTACACGGGATGAAAAACGGATTATTAGACTGTCTGAGTGGAGTTATATTGGTAATGAGGACAGTACCACAGATGTAGGAAATCTAATAGCACCTGAAAGCACAATTGTTTTAATGGAACTTAAAAACAGGGTTGACTCAGGAGGTACTGCTGCCAGAAGAGAAATCTGGCAAAAGAAATTTGTAACTCTTCTGAAGTTATTTCAAAAGGCAAAACTATACAAGCGCAGCGAAGAAGAGATTTCTTTCAAAGAACTTATTAGCAAATTTGGTTATAGGTCAGTGGAAATTTACCTTGGAATTCTTTTTAGTGTTGATGGAACCCCTGCAACTTTAAAAGCAGACAAGGAGACAGGATTCTACATATCAAATAAAGAAGGCTTGAGGGATTTACTTCAATATGTGCAAAATACCACAATTGAGATAATACATATTGACTGGGATAGAGTAGAAGTAATACTGGATTGGAATGGTATGAGAATTAAGATTGGCGCTCTGTATGGAAATGAGATACCTTTGAAATTGTTTAGAAAAAAATATTCCATTACTGATTTGTTGGTTTTGAAATATGATGATATTTGGCTTGGACAACTAATGAGTATTTGGGAACGCTCGGTATTACTTAAGAAGAAAACAAACTTTTCTGTATCTATCAAAGCCATTTTGCTAAGGGATGAAATTGCGAGGATATTGTATGATGAGTTTATTGAAAGTGAAGGAGAAGAGGAATCTTTACGAGATTTGGTTGATTATTTACTTGATAATTATCCTACTTTGTTTTCCGATATATTTTGTCCAGAGCAAAGAGAACTGAAAGAATATCTGGGAGATGTTATCCAATTTGTTGGGGCAGTGGAAGCATAAATTAACTTGTTTGTTTAATTTTATTCAAAAATCCGCTAATGCTCTGGGAAGAGGCAATCAGTTCGGTAGCTGAGTATGTCATCAAGCACAGTTCAACAGAAGATTCTGTTTTGCGTGAGATAAATGAAGAAACTGCCAGACTATTTCCTGAGGCATATTCTATGCTCAGTGGGCATCCCCAGGGTCTGTTTCTTGAAATGATTTCAACCATTAAGAAGCCTAAATATATTCTTGAAGTTGGGACGTTTGTTGGTTATAGCACTATTTGTCTTGCCCGAGGATTGAACGATAAAGGACGACTAATAACCATTGAAAAGAACAAAGAACTTCATGATTTGATAAGGAAAAATCTTAAAAAGGCGGGAGTGGAGGAGAGGGTCTTAATACTGTTTGGTGACGCTATGGAATTAATCCCTGAATTGCCTTATTCCTTTGACCTTGTCTTTATTGATGCGGATAAAATTCACTATCCTGATTATGTCCAGATGATTGAAAACAAAATGACCAAAGGGGGCGTTTTGCTTGTGGATAACACATTGTGGGGAGGCGAGGTATTGAACCCGGAGACGCCAGAGGCAAAGGCAATACACAAAACAAATGAGTATCTTGCTTCATCTGACAAGTGGAAAACAGTGCTTGTCCCAATGAGAGATGGCATAACAATTGCTCAATTTGTAGGTTAACATGCGACGATTAATACTTCGTTGGTTCCTACTGGGCTGGTTCTTAAGCGTTTCTGCTTATGGGCAATACACTTCCGATGACGTGTGGGCATACATAGAGAAGTGGGCACCCATTGCAATGGAAGAAATGAAACGAACAGGTATTCCAGCCAGTATTAAACTTGCTCAAGGCATACTGGAATCAGGAGCAGGTAAATCAATGCTTGCAGTCAAAGCAAATAATCACTTTGGTATCAAATGCCACGGATGGCAAGGGGCTAAGATTTATAAAGATGACGACGCTAAAAATGAATGCTTCAGAAAATATAAATCCGCAGTTCAATCCTTCCGAGACCACTCTGAATTCCTAACTACACGGAAACGATACGCCTTTCTTTTTGAACTTGACCCGCTTGATTACAAGGCTTGGGCTCATGGACTTAAAAAGGCTGGATATGCTACTAATCCTAAGTATGCTCATAAACTTATTGCTATTATAGAAAAATATGGCTTGGCTAAGTATGACACTATGGTTGTCTATGGCAAAGATTACTATTCCCGACCCAAACAAGATGCCGATAAAGAAAAGCAAGGCATAGAAAAGCAAGAGAATGTATCTTCACAGGCTCAATGGCAGAAAGTTTATATTAATCAATTAAAGGCAGTTCGGCTCACTGGCTCTGTCAATTGGGAGGGTATAGCACGGGAATTTGGCATCTCAGTTCATCGCTTGAAAATGTATAATGACAACCTTCCTGATAGTGTCGTAGACAGGGCAGGAATTGTGTACTTGCAACCCAAACGGAAGAAATCTCTTGTTGCAGAGAGATACAAAGTCAGGAAAGGAGAGACATTAGCTTTGATTAGCCAGAAGACTGGAGTCCGCCTTGAATGGTTGAGAAAAAGAAACTTGCTCGGGGAGTGTGAGGAACCCATGGCTGGCGAATGGGTTGTTTTACGTGGACATAGGGTCAGACCGCCACGTAGCAAGCCTTGCATATCTGAACCTGAGAAACAAATACAAACTACACACGTACAAAATAGTTATCCAACTCATTACGCTGATATTGATGAGGAGTTTTTACATAAGCCAACAGATAGCGATTTTAATAAAACGGAGGTTACCGCTGATAGTCTCATTGCAGAAACTCAAGAACAGGAAAAGTTCAAAGGAAGTGGAAAGAAGGAAATAATTCATTCCGATGAAAACCCTTCGCATCTATATGTTCCCAGAAAAAGAGAAAATTTAAAAGTTGTTCATTCTGTGAAATCTGAGCAAAAACATAAAATTCATATTGTTAAACAAGGGGAAACGTTATACAGGATTTCACGACAGTATGGCGTAACCATTGAGGACATTATGAAGGTTAATAAGCTAAGAAGCACTACTATTTATGTTGGTCAGAGGCTAATCATCCCTAATGTTTCACGTGAAACAAGCCAGTAATGGAGCTACTGGACATAGCAATAGTCTTAGCATATCTTGTCATAGCTGTTAGTATCGGAATCTTTTTTAAAAGCAAGGCGACAGGTTCACTGATTGATTATTTCCTTGCAGGTAGACGACTGCCCGCTCTATGGCTCGGCTTGTCAATTGTAGCAACTACCTTTGCCGCTGACACGCCCCTAGCAGTCACTGGAATCATAGCAAATTCAGGTATCTCAGGAAACTGGCTATGGTGGATTACTATCTTGAATTTTTCTCTTGTGGCTGTCTATTTCTCTTCCCGATGGAGACGTGCAGGGGTTTTAACAGATGTTGAACTACTGAATCTTCGTTATGCATCGTCTCGCTGGCTTAACAAATTGAGGATTATCAAGGCGTTCTTGTTGGGTATAGTCCTTAATGTAATAATAATGTCGTGGGTTATTCTGGCTATGACCAAAATTATTGCTGCTTTCCTGCCGGTTGAATATCAAACAGAGAAAGTTTCTGTGCTGCTGACCTATGCCATTGTTCTTGTTGTCGTGCTGTATTCCTTTATGAGTGGGCTATATGGAGTTGTTGTTACAGACCTCGTTCAGATTTCTATTGCGCTGGTTGCCACTTATGCACTGGCTGGATTCGTTATTTCTGAGGCTGGGGGGTGGCAAGAGTTTGTTGCAACAGTAAAAGAATTGCCTGCTGAAACGCTTAAACTGTTTCCAACCGACAACACACTATGGGTGTTTTACCTTGGTTTCTTATGGTGGGCAACATACTCTTCCGATGGCACAGGATACATTGCCCAGAGGATTAACAGTTCAAAGGATGAGGGGTCTGCCACTTTAGGAATGCACTTGTTCATCTGGGCTCATTTCATTGTTCGTATGATTCCTTGGCTTATTGTTGCCCTCTTTGCTCTTATTGTTTATCCAGACTTCAAAGACAGGGAACAGACTTATGTATTAGTTATGAAAGATGTTATGCCTGTTGGATGGCTTGGACTTGGTGTCACTGCATTGGTTGCAGCCTTTATGTCAACAATGGACACGCATTTGAATTGGGGCTCATCTTATTTAACGAATGATGTTATTAAAGTTCTCAAGCCGTCGCTGTCCAACCGTGAGTTAATCAGGAGGGGGAAGGTGTCAACAGTTTTGTTAGCCACCCTTGCAGGCACTGTCTCCCTATTTTTCTCTTCCATAACACAACTATGGATGTTGTTTTTTGCTTTAAGCACTGGAATTGGCGTTGCTAACCTGCTTCGGTGGGTGTGGTGGCGGGCTAATCAGTGGACTGAGTGGGCTGCACTCTTTGGAGGTATTGTCTTTTTCACTATTTCTGTTATTGCTGATGTTGATGAACTTGAACGAATCGCTATTGCTGGAACAGGGGCTTTATTATCCGCTATTGTCGTTACCCTTTTAACAAAGCCAGAACCAGAGGAAGTTATTAAGAAGTTTGAAGAAAGAGTTAAGCCGATTGGTTTTTGGAAGTCTTCATCAATAGGAGATTTGGCGCGTTTGATTGCCAAATGGCTAATAGTTTCCTCATCAGTTGTTTTCTCAATGCTTGCTATAATCTCTATCCTTCTTGATCTTCAGGAAAAATGGATTTTGCTGGCTATCGCAATGGTTGCCCTAACTGGGTTCTTGCTAATATCCCGATTGTGTAGGACAAAAGAGTAGGGCGGTGAGAGAGATGCTGCAATATCTAAAACCAAAGATAAGTGCTTACTATTCATATTACAAAAATTTTCCAGAGCGTCCATTTATTCTGGAACTGCCCGCCTTTCTGCCTATGGCTGCATTCATAGGTGGTATATTATCGGGAAAATATGCATTTGAGTCATTGACTGATGATACCATTTTTCTAATTATAGCCATTGGAGTGCTTGTAGCATTGATGCTAAGCATTGGCTTATGGTGGCTTAACAAAAGAAATAATAATTCACGAAAGAAAGGAGGTCTTTTAGGATTAGTTCTGATTACCTTTTCTCTTGGCTTGTGGTTCATGGGCGGGGTGTTAAGGTTCTACGTTTATGACCCACATAACAATTCAGAACACTTTGTTCATCACATTGGACACAAGCATGAATATATTGCTCGGGTGAAAACCATTCCGTCGCTGACCCGCAGCGGTAATTGGTATAGGGCAGTCATTGAACTACTATATCTTATTGAAGAGAATGATACGGTTTCTATTGAGGGCAAGGTAATGGCTTATATGGACACATTTTTGGAACCATCAACACTAATTGCCTTTAAGGGACGCATAGACAGTGCTGGAATAATAAGAGGCTTACCTGACTTCAATATGGGAGTGTGGTTGGCATCAAACGATATTTATGGAATAGTGTGGTTAAGGGAGATTGATGTTATAGGGCATAGCAGGTCGGTGTATTCCTATGCACAGGAATTGCGATATTCCCTTATGCAAATAAATGCTCGGTTCATAGATAGCAATGTCGTTTCGCTTGTTGATGCCTTGACGCTTGGCTACAGGGATGAGTTGTCTGAGGATGTGCGGGAATCCTTCCGTGAAGCAGGTATAATACATATTCTTGCCATATCTGGTTTGCACGTTGGGATAATTTATATTTTTCTAGTGTGGACTTTTGGTTTTTTGGGCAGGTATAGGCTTGTGCCGTTAATCTTATCGCTGGTAGGCTTCGCCTTCCTGACTGGCTTGATGCCATCTGTTGTGCGGGCATCTATAATGCTTGTATTGGTTGAGATGGCTCGGCTGATGAACAGAAAAACAGTTGGGCTCAACATTCTTTTTGTTACGATGCTAATAATTGCGTTTTTGTTCCCTTGGCAGGTGTTTTCAATAGGGTTTTGGTTTTCTGCCCTTGCTGTTTTGGGCATATTGGCTATGTGGATTCCTATGTCCCGATTGTTTCACGTGGAACCATGGTGGGCTCGGTGGCTCACTTCAATGCTTGGCGTAACCATTTCCGCTCAGGTGTTCCTTATCCCTATTCAAATTCTACTATGGCAACACATTAGTGTCGCTGGACTAATAGGCAATCTACTTGCCATTCCCTTGGTGTCCATAATTCTTGTCTCTACAATTTTTTTGTGGGTTGTATCCTTTTGGGAGTGGTTTGCCCGGCTGTTGGGCGTGGCGATTAGTTTCGTGACTGATTGCCTAGTTCAATGGAGCGAATTTGTCTCTTCCCTTCCGTTGAATTTTTATTTTTCACTTAAATCTTTACTTGTCAGCATCCCGATTGTTTTTGTGCTGGTTGTCCTTGTTGGCATAGTGAGAAGGGACAGGCTTGCTTGGTTGATAGTTGCCATAGTCATAACAGGAATCTGGACATATTTTGCCCTGAATAAAGAACCTGTGTCAGAACCATTCATCTGGAGGGCTGATTCCACTATGATAGTTGCCTGTCCAGAGGAAAATGTTATTTACCTATCTAAACCTAATGTTACACACGAAAGCCTTGAAAAGATAGAATTTTACACAATCTTGAGCAACCCATCGGTCAAATACCTTCGGCGGGACACTATGGTAGGTTGTTCGGGGAGTAAAGTGGCATATTTCAAAGGGAAAAGGCGTTGGTTTGATACACTTGCACTTAGGTATAGCGACGTGTGGCTGATGGATTCAATGTCTTTCATACCACTGAAGAATTTATATTCATACAATCCTTATGCCATGCTGGTTATGGGCACTGAAATGGCGTTGTCAGTCAAAAGAAAAGTTTTGTTGATTTGTGAACGTTTGGAAATGTCTTGTGTTGATATAAGCAGGAGAACAATTGTAGAATTACGTAAAGAATGAATCAAGAGAAATTGGCATTTGTTATCTACAACTGGCGTATGTTTGCTTTAAAGAATTAAAGCCATGTCGGAACTTGGGAAATACATTCCCGTGAAGCCTGAGGAGGTCAGGCAAATGTTAGATACAATAGGTGTTTCTTCCCTTGATGAGTTGATGGATAGAGTTATTCCTGCCCATCTGCGGAAAGGTTTCCAATGGAAGGTCCCATCTGCCGTTAGCGAACGTGAGTTATTTGAATACTTTGAGTCGTTGGCTGATGAAAATAAAGTGTTTCGGTCGCTTATTGGAAGAGGATTTTATGGCACTTTCACACCACCTGTCATTCGGCAAAACATTCTTGAAAATCCTAATTGGTTCACTCAGTACACGCCATATCAGGCGGAGATAAGTCAGGGCAGGCTGGAGGCTCTCTTGGTTTTCCAAACTATGATAGAGAACCTGACAGGAATGGAAATAGCCAATGCGTCGCTGTTAGATGAAGGCACTGCCACCGCCGAAGCAATGACGTTTATGATTCGTATTAAGCGTGTAAGAGAAAATCCTGTGGTTTGGGTTCATAGTAGTGTATATGAACACACGTATGAACTGTTGAAGGGCAGGGCTGAACCCATGGGAATAACGCTAATATATGGTTCTGAGGAAGAGATAGCAGATAAAAAGTTTCATGGGTTGATTTTCCAGTTGCCCGATAGAAATGGCGAATTATGGGAACCTTTTGAATTAATAAAAATTGCCAGAGAAAGAGATGCCGCCATAACTCTTATCACTGACCCCATGAGTCTTGTTCTTGTCGGTCCGCCGGCAAATTGGGACTTGGATGTAGTGGTAGGCTCAATTCAGCGGTTTGGCTTGCCACTTGGCTTCGGCGGTCCACACGCCGGCTTCTTCGCTACTAAAAAGGAATTCATCAGACAAGTGCCAGGAAGGATAATAGGTGTTTCCAAAGACAGATATGGTAACGTGGCATATAGGATGACCTTGCAGACTCGTGAACAACATATTAGAAGGGAGCGTGCTACAAGCAACATTTGCACTTCCCAATCTTTAATGGCTATCGCCGCTGCTATGTATGCCGTCTATCATGGTAATCAAGGGCTTAGGCAAATTGCAGAAAGAATTCATTCTTATGCTATTTCTCTGGAAAAAATGCTTGACCGGAAAGGCTTTAAGAACAAAAACAGACAATACTTTGACACTCTCAGGATAGAAGTTGAAGACGTTGAGTCCATAAGGATTAGAGCATTGGAACGTGGTTACAATTTTTGGTATCAGGACAATCACATTATGCTCTCTCTTGACGAGTTAACAAGTGAAAGGGAATTGCTGGATATAGTTGAAATTATTACAGGAGAGCGACCGGAGGAAGTGCTTGAGGCATCATCGGAAAAAAGAATTCCGGAGTCAATATCACGGAAGACACAACCACTATCGCATCCGGTGTTTGAAAAACACACGGGAGAACTTAGAACATTGAGATATATTCGTTACCTTGAAAAGCGGGACCTGTCAATGACAGAAACAATGATTCCACTGGGTTCGTGCACTATGAAACTGAATATCACCGCAAGTCTATATCCGTTGTCCCTGAAAGGATTTAATAGTATTCATCCCTTTGTGCCGAAGGACCAAGTGAAGGGCTACATAAAGGCATTCTCTCAATTAAGGAATTTGCTATGTGAGATAACAGGGATGGATGCATGCTCTCTGCAACCACAATCGGGAGCACAGGGAGAACTCACCGGACTGCTTGTTATTAGACGATACTTCAAAGAGAAGGGAGAGAACCATCGGAATATAGTTCTCATTCCTGCATCGGCACATGGAACGAACCCTGCCAGTGCCGTAATGGCTGGATTTAAAGTTCACGTTGTCAGAACCGCAAAAGATGGGTCCATAGATGTGGAACACGTTAAGGAAGCAATTGAGAAATATGGAGATTCCATAGCTGCTTTAATGGTTACCTATCCATCCACGCACGGAGTCTTTGAACCGGACATTGACAAGATAATAGACCTTGTTCATTCTGTGGGTGCCCAGGTGTATATGGACGGTGCCAACCTGAATGCAATGATTGGGTTTCTTAGACCCGGAGATTTGGGGGCAGATGTTTGCCACGTCAACTTACATAAAACATTTGGAATCCCACATGGAGGAGGAGGACCCGGTGCCGGTCCAATATGCGTTAAAAAACACCTTGCTGATTTCTTGCCGTCGCATCCTTATAACCCGGAAGAAAACCCATTTAGTGGAATAGAGCCCATTGCTTCCACACCTTATGGCAATTCAATGGCTATGCTCATCTCTCTGGCATATATCCTTTTGTTGGGACGAGAGGGCTTGCCGAAAGTAGCCCAACATGCCGTCCTAAATGCTAATTATCTCAAAAAGAAGTTAGAGCCATATTTTCCTGTGCTATATACCGGCAAGGATGGCTTTGTCGCTCACGAATTCATACTTGATTTC
Source organism: Bacteroidota bacterium (assembly GCA_024280615.1). Classification (GTDB taxonomy): domain Bacteria; phylum Bacteroidota; class Bacteroidia; order JAADEI01; family JAADEI01; genus JAADEI01. Next base: position 11,062 of record JAJRPU010000081.1, read on the forward strand.
AGGTCATTGAAGCGTGAAATTGGTATTGATGCCATTGACCTTGCTAAACGCTTGATTGACTATAGTTTCCACGCCCCAACAGTGTCTTTCCCTGTGCCCGGAACATTTATGATTGAACCAACTGAAACAGAACCACTGGAAGAGTTAAACAGGTTCATATCTGCTATGGTGTCAATATATCACGAAATTGAAGAGATTAGAGAAGGTTCTTTGTCTGTTGACGATAATCCAATTCGCAATGCCCCACATACTATTCAAGAAGTTGGAAGTGACCATTGGCAACACACCTATTCTCGTGAAAAAGCCGCCTTCCCAGTTGACTATCTGAAGTTAAATAAATTCTGGGCACCGGTGGGCAGGATAGATGAAGCCTATGGCGATAGACATATATTCTGTGCATGCCCAACACCAGAGGAATTGGAGGCTGTCTCATGCTAATAAGTAAACATTTTACCAAATCATATCGCAGATGAATATCCTTATAACTGGAGGGACAGGAACCATAGGGAGACCGCTTGTGGAAACCCTGTTGAGAGAAGGACATAATGTATATGTGCTCACTCGTAAGCACCCTTCCCATAAAGAGGAAGAAAACCTGTATTTCGTCCATTGGAATCCGGAAACAGGCTTGATGGACTATTCCTTGCTTGATAAGATTGATGTTTTAATCCATCTGGCTGGTGCAACTATCATGAGACGCTGGACAAACAAGTATAAGAGAGAGCTCTATGCAAGCCGGGTGTACACAATGAATTGGCTTTATGCCATCTGGAGAAATTTCAATCCCCCAAAACAAGTTATATCTATCTCAGGCTTGGGCTATTACGACGAGCACGGAGACCAATGGATAACAGAGGAAACACCCCCAGGAAACCCTGAAACAAACTTTCTGGCGTGGTTGTCCATGGGTTGGGAGAACGCAGCTTTCCAATGGAAAAAAAGAAATGTTCCCGTTACAATTTTGAGAACTGGCATAGTGCTTTCTGAAACAGGAGGAGCCTTCCCGCTAATGTTTATGATGGCTCGCTTCAGACTGCTCTCAATAATTGGAAATCCTGAAGCATATTATTCTTGGATTCATATCTCTGACCTTGTAAGTATTTTTACTCAAGTCATTGACGGTAAGTTACCTAACGACACTTACATAGCAACGAGTCCAAATCCTGTTACCCAAGAAAAATTTATTCAGACTATATATAAATTAGCAAGAAGAAAGCCGTTAATAAAAAAATTGCCTCTATCCATGGTAGAACCAATTGCTGGAGAGGTAGTACGGTACCTTACTTTTAGTTTAAGAACTTGTCCTAAAAGGCTACTGGACTCAGGATTTCATTTCCAATTTTCACATGTTGAAAAAGCAATGAGCTCTCTGGTTAGAAAATTGTAAATAAAACTAACTATGATTAGGACAATTCACAATTGGCTCACAATTATTGTGATAATGTTCTTCGTTATGGTTTTTCTGGGGGGAATTACGCGCCTTAAGGATGCTGGACTATCAATTGTGGAATGGAAGCCCGTAACA
>JAJRPU010000082.1 GCA_024280615.1 Bacteroidota bacterium
TGGGTGCTAACCCTGGGCATCACTACTCAATTATCACTTCCCCAATTGGTTTGTCATCCAAGGTAATCTTCATAGGAACGTCAGCACCCGCTGGAGAAACACGGACATATCCCTGCATTTCCTGGTGCAAGGCGGAGCAGAAGTCTGTGCAATAGAATGGATAGACACCTGGCTTCTTGGGTTCCCATACAACTGTTTCCGTCTGACCGGGCATAACCAATACTTCAGAAGTATTTGCACCTATAATAGCGAATCCGTGTGGTATATCAAAGTCTTGCTCAAGGTTGGTGATATGGAAGTAAACCTTGTCGCCCACCTTGATACCCTCTATGTTGTCAGGAGCAAAGTGAGAACGGATCATAGTCATATAGATATGGACCTCATTGCCCTTCCTGACAATCTTAACTTCATCTTCAGACTTAGCAGCATAAGGATGCTGGTTCTCCTCAAGCGGATATATCTTAGCCACCCTGTCAACCACCTTTTCAGCGGGTATACCTGCTGCATAGTGGGGCTCGCCCATGGTTGGGAAGTCAAGCAACATAACCATCTTGTCCCCACTGATGTCAAGCAATTGAGCAGACTGACAAAGTTCAGGACCGGTTGGTAAGAACCTATCCTTTGTGATCTTATTCATAGCGACCAGATACTTACCGAAGGGTTTACGTGAGTTACCGCCCGGAATCATAATGTGACCGACAGAGTAATAAACAGGATGTCTGTCCACAACTTGCCAGTCTCCCAATTTCCATTTGATAACTTCAGAAGAGATGAAGCAAGAGGTGTAGGCATATCCTTTACCATCAAACTCGGTGTGAAGGGGTCCAAGGCATGCATTCTTAACCACTCCTGCAAGAGTTGCATTAAAGTCAAGTACAGGAATTCCATAAACAGTATCTACAATCTTCCCTTCCTCTATTGCTTTTAGCATCTTAGAGAACGAGTGGACAGTCAAGTCAGCTGACAACTTACCATTACCAACTATATACTCACCAGATGGGTCTACGTCGCAACCGTGAGGTGATTTGGGTGTTGGCAGGAAGTAGATGGCTCCCGGCACTTCCCTTGGATCAACAACAGTGACTTCTGTGATCCATTCTGTTGTTGCCGTTTGTGTTTCCTCGTCATATATGTTATGAGCGGCCTTAACCTTCATCCTCTTACCGCCCCCATTGTTTACATATTCCTCTATTTTCTTCCAGTTGATTGCTGCAATAAAGTCCTTATCGTTTTGAGAAGCATTAACCTCTAACAATGTATGTGCTTCTTCTGTGTTATACGAAGTGAAGAAAAACCATCCATGAGACTTTCCACGTCCTGGATGTGCTAAGTCATAGTTAAATCCGGGCAATAGCACTTGAAATGCAATGCTCATCCTACCAGTCTCAGGATCCACCTTAATAAATGTTGCTGCTCCCTTGAAGTTACCTTTCATTTCGCTAATAGGCATATCTCTTTGGGGCACCGGCACTGCAAAACGCGTGTTAGCAACAACATATTCGGTATTCTCTGTAACAAAGGCAGATGCGTGGTTACCTGCAGAGTTCGGAATTTCTATAACCTCAACTGTTTCAAAATATCTCAGGTCAATCCGAGCCACGCGAGGTGTGTTATTTTCGTTAACAAACACCCAGCGTCCATCCAGCTCCCCATTTGTTTGTGATATATCAGGGTGGTGCAAGTCACCCCAAGGAATGAATCCATAACTTGTCATACACATTGCCTTAGTCTCCTCATTCATACACCATCCCTTCTCTGCATCAACAGAGAACACTGGGATGATCTTAAAGAGCCTACCTGAAGGCAATCCGTGAACTGCTAATTGTCCACTAAATCCCCCTGACAGGAATGCGTAAAACTCATCCCATTCTCCGGGTGCCACATAGACCTTTTCTGCGATGGAAGCTTTGTCAAGTGCTCCCCCGTTTTTCTTTGTCTGTTCTTTTTTGGGTCCGCATCCTGGCATTAACAATGCTGCCAAAGCGGATACCAGCACCGCATGTTTCCATTTTCCTTTCATGGCTATTGAATTTTAGTGATTAACATTTTTAGCTTTGAGCGTCTATTTTTCTGAAGTATTCAAGCACTGCCCGGGCTTCTTCTTCCGTCAAGCCCTGATTTGCCATTATTGCACCATTTGACTCAATGACTAATTGTTTGGCTATTGGGTCTTCTTGAATCATTTTCTCGGGAGCAAGAATCATATTCATTATCCATTCTGGACGTCTCTTTTCTGTAACTCCCTTTATGGGAGGTCCTATATATTTTTCTTCTATTTTATGACAAGCCGTACACTTTGCTTTAAAAATTTCTTCTCCCTTTGCTGCCAATTGTTCATCTATGGTAGCAGGAAGTTTCATCTCTTCTTGGATTGGTCCAACACCGAAGGGGTTGGCTGATTCCTCGGAAGACTCATCCGACCCTTCCTTAACCTGTTGAGATGATTCAGCATGTGCCCCCTCTCCTGTTTCGCTTCCTCCACATCCTGCTATTGTGATGCCCAGGATTAAGCCTATCCCGAGCCCTAAGGTTAGCACCTTCTTCTTCATGATTTCGTGATTTTAACTTTTTAACTATTTTTTATAATTCAAGATTTTTAGGAACTATTGGTTTATCAACAACATGTACCCATCCATTGGCAACCTTGTGCGACTCCACTATTCTGGCGCCTCCCACATAAATCTCTCCGTCCTTTACTTCCACTGGGACATACTCACCGGAAGCCATAAACAGTGTAGTGCCCTTATCGGCAAGCTCCTGTAACTTTTCAACTGGATAGTTAGCAGGTGCAACGTGATGAGTCAAAACATAAGCCAATTTATCAGTGTTGTTAGGGTCTGTCAACTTTGATACAACTTCATTTGGCAGGGTTTTAAATGCCTCATTAGTAGGTGCAAATACAGTTAAAGGACCCTGATTCTTAACAGCGTTTTCAACTCCAGCTTGCGTAATCAAATTAACCAATGTTGAAAATCTATCATCCGATTGAGCCAACTCAAGGACATCGGGCATTTTCCTTTCATCAAATTTGGTTTTTGCTATGCCTTGCTCCTTTAAGTTAGGGAGTTCTTCAGCGGTTGCAGGTCCTTGTGAAGCCCCTTCCTGCACTTCTTGGCAACCTACAAACATTGCACCCATCACTATCACAAACATCCATTTCTTCATGGCTTCCTCATTTTTATTGTTTCCACTGCTATGTTATCTTAAATTTTACAATATTCCTATGACTCAAGTCATTAAAATTCGCTTTAATACTTGACTTTCGTCATATTTTTACTGCGCGTTCTAAGGAAACTATAATCTAAATTGCAATTCAAAATACGGAACTAATAAACAGCTCTTTGAATCCTCTGCATAGTTCCGCAGATTCATCCACACGCAACTTAATTAGAAAACAAAGAACCTTGAAATGCACAATAAAATCATTGTTAATAAGGAAAATAAACGAAGACATATATCATATAAAGAGCCACAATGCAACACAAATCACATCCCCACCCTCAAAGGCAAAAAGATATGTACCCCTACTTTGTGATATTTTCACACCCAGAGCAGTCCAAGTTAGCAAAAAGGCTTACCTCCGAGGTATTTTAAATTCTTTTTTAAATCGCTGTTCAAACTCTTCATAATCAGAGCATACGACAAAAATCTCTTGCACAGAGGTGCCAAACTTATACAATAACTTATATCCACTTCTGGTTTGGTATTTTAAGAATAGCCCTTTGTTGCCCCTGCCTTTGTTTTGTCTGGAAATCCTTCCGGGAATAATGCTTTTGACGACATCCCACTGTTCCATAATTTCAAGATATTCCTTTGCTCCTTCCAACAGATGATGCTCTGTTTTTATCTTTCCTGTTCTGTGCCTGCCCATATTAGCAAGTTAATTCAGTTATCGCAAGTAGCCTTTCTCTCGCAAGGCGTCCAATTCTTGTTTTAGTTTATCGCTTAGTTCTCGTGAAACGGGCATCAATGGCAATCTCAGAACATTTTTAACTATTCCCAGATGACTAAGGGCACATTTTACACCTGACGGATTGCCCTCTGCAAACAAGAGCCTAATCAGTGGCATTAGGTCATAGTGGATTTTTGATGCCTCGGACAATTTGCCCTCGTTAACAAGCGTAAAGATTCTGGACACTGCTTTGGGAACCACATTGCTTAGGACACTAATGTACCCGTCAATTCCCAACATTGTGTAGGGAAGGTTAAGCATATCATCACCGCTGAAAATCAAGAAGTCATCAGGCAAAGTCCTTTTTAGTTCCATTACCTGTTCCACACTTCCAGCCGCTTCTTTAATTCCGATAATGTTATTGTGTTTAGCCAGTTCGCGAACTGTCCCAGGTAGCATATTGGCCCCTGTTCTTCCGGGAACGTTGTATAGAATGATTGGTAATGGACTTCTGTCTGCAAGATATTTATAGTGTTCTATCAAGCCCTTTTGTGATGGCTTGTTGTAGTATGGCGTAACGGACAAAATGGCTGAATATCCTTGGTTTTTGAATGCTACGATTTGCTCTGCCACCGCGACAGTGTTATTCCCACCTATTCCAGCGACCAAAGGCACCCTGCCTGCTACCCATCTCTCAACGAAGTCAAAAATTTCTGATTTTTCAGACTTGGAAAGTGTTGGGCTTTCACCAGTAGTACCTAAAACGACAATAAAATCAACACTTCCTTTGAGAACATGGTCCAGCAATGCCTCTAAGGATTCCCAATCTATGGAACCGTTTTCCGAGAAGGGCGTAACGATCGCAACTCCGTTCCCTTTGATTTCAGTCATATAAATTTTATTTTTCGGCTAAGTTAAGTTTCTCAAAGAAAATCTTTTCAACAGAATTCCAGAAATTTTGGGCTCCTCCTCTGGATTCCACGAACACATCTGCCCACTTTAACCAGTGTGGCTCGGCACAACTCACAACAAGCAAATCAGAAAAATTAATAATCAAATTCAAAATTTCAGGTGTTATCTTTTTGCAGCCAATCACAAGCACATCACCTTGAACCTTGCTCAACTTACTATTAGCATCTCCCCTTAAAGGTTTGAACCATTTCATATCCTTCCGTGTAATGGTTATTTCTTTGTCGTCGCTTTCTTGCTTTAAGGCTTCCTGTTTCTTAGAGAAGGAAATCAATGCTTCCGCCAGATTTCTTACTGTCTCTGGAATATCCCCTTTTTCAGAAACAATAATAATTCTCAACGGGCTACTAACCAGTCCATTTTGAAATGCAATATCTACCTCTTTTTTCCGACGACGGAGGTATCTCCACCGTGCCCAGATGAACCACAACCAATGCGAAAGCCTCTTCAGACCTCAAATTTTATGCCCTGTGCCAAGGGTAGGTCATCAGCCCAGTTGATTGTAACTGTTTGGCGACGCATGTATGCCTTCCATGCATCTGAACCGGCTTCCCTGCCACCTCCTGTTTCTTTCTCCCCACCGAAGGCTCCTCCTATTTCTGCTCCTGAGGTACTTGTATTCACATTAGCAATTCCACAATCAGACCCGATGGGCGACAGGAACAACTCGGCTTCCTTAAGATGATTAGTGAATATGGCGGAGGACAAGCCTTGCGGAACAGCGTTGTTCAATGCAATAGCCTCCTCAATCTCTCTGTATTTATGCACGTAGAGAAGTGGTGCAAAGGTCTCCTCGCACGTTACCGGGCACACGTGGTCAATCTCCATAATTGCTGGTCGGACGTAAAGGTTTGAAGGCATATCGGTGAGGTGTTCCCCGCCATATATCAATTTCCCGCCCTCCTCCTTACCTCGTTTAATGGCATCAAAGAATGTGTTAATGGACTCTTCGCTTACCAACGGACCAACATGAACACTCTCATCAAGTGGATTACCTATCCTCAATTGCTTGTAAACATTAACAAGGCTTTCAAGGAACTGGTCATAGATGGACTCGTGCAGGATTAGTCGTCGCAATGTGGTGCAACGTTGCCCGGCGGTCCCTACTGCCCCGAAGGTAACAGCCCTGAGAGCCAATCCAAGGTCTGCCGAAGGTGTTACAATGGCTGCGTTATTACCTCCAAGTTCAAGGATTGTCCTGCCCAGTCGTTTGGCAACAATTTGATAGGCATGTCTGCCTGCTTCCACAGAACCAGTGAATGAAATCAAAGGAATTCTGCTATCTGCAAGGAAGTTATCGCCCACATATCTGCTTGACCCCACAAGAACGTTAACAATGCCTTCCGGCAAGCCGTGTCTTTCAAGAACTTTACCCACAACTTTTTGCACTGCTATTGTACAGAACGGTGTTGCCGACGCAGGCTTCCAAATCGTAGTGTCTCCGCAAACAAGGGCAATCATAGCGTTCCACGACCACACAGCCATCGGAAAGTTAAATGCAGTGATTATACCCACTGGACCCAACGGATGCCATTGCTCGTATAATCTGTGCCTATATCTCTCACTGGCAATGGTCAACCCATATAACTGTCTTGACAATCCGACGGCGAAATCACACATATCAATCCATTCCTGAACCTCTCCTCTGGACTCTTGAATTATTTTTCCCATTTCAATAGTGATGAGTCTGGCAAGCATCTCCTTGTGCTTCCTGACCTCGTCGGCTATCTCCCTGACCAGTTCGCCACGCTTAGGTGCGGGAACCATTCGCCAATAGTCCTCAAAGGTTTTCCGTGCTTGTTCAACAACCTCATCTATATACTCCTGAGAAGGTTGCTTAACGGTGCCTATCAAAGAACCGTCAATTGGTGAGTAAGAAGCCAATTCCTCGCCGTCAGTGGACAACCATTTCGTGCCTGTTGAAGCCCCTGAATGCCCCTTCGGGTCTATATCAAAGTAATCAAAAACCTCCTGTAATGTTCTCTTGACATCCATAATTCCGATTTTTTGGGCTAAGTTATGTAACATAATATAATCAGTGTCAACACAAATTTGAGACACAGTGTTACATATAGAACAGTTAAAATCAAAATCTTGTGTAACGAGGATAGCAGGGTTATATAAAGACTTTTAGTAGCATTTCATTACCTCAATTTCTTGAAAGGGGAGCGATTTTCTTCATCATTCCCTTCTTTTGCCCTTTGTTTTAAAATCCTAATTATAACAAACAATGAACAAAGGCAATATCAATGTGAAAGAACCAAGAGAGGGAGACGGTAGGCAAGGATATATTAACCCAGATTTTTTTTCAAATGACGCATCAGGGCAACACATGTTGTAAGTATAAGTCCCTGTTTTTCAGGTTAATAAATATATACGTTTGCATACAAACCTTTAAACCTAATTGGTTTATATTAGCACTATGACAAAAAGTCAGGATAAGGACATACGGATAGAGCTTGTTCCCAAGAGGAGGTTAGTTGTAATGTTAATAAATCAGGCAATGACAAATTGACAGTTGATGAATTTTGTGCAAAATTTGGGTTTATGCATTGTATAATGGTAATAGTAAATAAATTCTTACCTGTACTTCTTTATCTTTGGAAAGAAAATATTGCTTGGATTTGCTTTATGGGTCAGGCATAAATTGTATGACTTAGGTGTTTTGTCATCGTGGGTTCCGCCAGTGCCTCTCATTGGCATCGGGAACCTTGAACTTGGCGGGACGGGCAAAACGCCGTTTACTATTTATCTTGCAAACCTTCTTAAAAACAAGTATTCCGTCGGTGTTCTGAACCACGGCTACCGACTGAAAAGCTCGGAACCAATTATTGCATCTCCCGAAACAACCCACTTGCTTAATGAAGAAGCGATTTTAATTTGGGAGCGGACTGGCGCACCCCTCGTAGCAGGCAGAGCCAGACGACAGGCTATTGAACTCCTTCTCTCAAAATATCCATACATAAACCTCCTAATTGCTGACGATATCCTTCAACACAGAAAAATTAACACACATATCCCGATTTTACTTACTCGTTTTGATAAGCCATACTACAAAAACAGATTGATTCCCTTTGGGACACTCAGAGACATCAAATCAAGGGCTAAAGCCTTCCCAGTCCTTGTTTATACATATTCCCCGCCAATTGATGAAAAGGAAAGAGACAGAGTTAGAAACATCACTCCTTGGCATAACCTCGTTCTTTTTGCACATGCCTCCTATGGACCGCCATACCCAGTTACAGAAAACTTCGGGAAATCTGATGGCAGGTTCCTTGCAGTGTGTGGAATAGCCAATCCCAGTGCGTTCCTGTCTTTCACAGAAAAGAAGTTTCAAATAGTAAAGTCAATACGTTTCAGGGACCACAAGGAATATGCTCCAACAGATATAAAGAACATTATTTCCCTGTGCAAGAAAAATAATATTGATTCCATCATAACCACGGAAAAGGATGCAGTCAAACTAAAACGATTCAAAGATGAGTTTGAATCCAGTGGCGTTTCAGTGTTCGCCATTCCACTAACCCTCAATTTAAATCAGGACGATGAACAACAACTTTTGACGTATCTTAGCGAAAAATTAGAAGCCTATGGACAGGAACGAAGCTAAGATATGGATGGAACGAATCAATGAAGCAGTGAAGTATATTCAGGAAAACACTGACTCATTCAAGCCTCTCTACGGAATTATTCTCGGCACTGGACTCGGGCAACTGGCTAAGGAAATTGACGAAAAATATTCTCTGGACTATGGTAATATCCCGCATTTTCCTGTGTCCACAGTGGAAAGCCATCAGGGAAGGCTCATCTTTGGCTATTTAGAAGGCAAGCCTGTGGTCGCTATGCAAGGCAGATTCCACTACTATGAAGGATATTCTCTAAAAGAAGTTACGTTTCCTGTCAGGGTAATGAAAATGCTTGGAATTAAAAGGCTTTTCGTGTCCAATGCGGCAGGTGGGCTTAATCCAAAGATGGAAGTCGGTGACCTAATGATAATTAAAGACCACATCAACTTGTTGCCAGATAACCCATTGCGTGGACCGAACCTTGACGAACTGGGTCCCAGATTTCCGGATATGAGTCAGGTCTATGACCCTGAAGCCATTGCCATGGCGGAAGCCTTCGCAAGGGAAAATAACATCAGGTGCCACACGGGCGTGTATGTAGCCGTGCCCGGTCCAAACCTTGAGACAAAAGCCGAATACAAGTTTTTGCGAATCATAGGTGCTGATGCAGTGGGAATGTCCACGGTGCCTGAAGTTATCGTGGCAAGGCACATGAACCTGCCAGTGTTTGGCATCTCCGCGATTACAGATATTGGATTCCCTATTGAACGAGTCAAGGAAGTATCGCTGGAAGACGTGATTGCCGCCGCCTCAACAGCCGAACCACACATGACAAAGATTATCCGTGCGCTGGTCGCTAACCTTGATAATTAGTTTGCTGACCCACTCAGGGCTTGCCAACCAACTATCATCACCATATCTTGCCCTTGAACTACTTGAATTTAGAGAAGACTCATTAGACAAGCTCTATTGGCAAATTGACGGCATTTGGCATATTAAATGGTTTAACGCTGCCCCTTCCCCTTGGGACAATATGACACAAAGAGTTTTCCCTTTTTCAACCCATATTCTCAACTCTCCTTATAGCCCAAGTCCCATTCCCCCTTTGCCACAAACAGATTTGTTTGATATCAAAACATACTACGCCCCTTTCCCCTTCTCACGACTCAAACTTTTCTTGGGACTTCCCGCCTCAGAAGGAATTTCTTTCACACATATCCAACCAATCATCAAGAAATGGACTATAGACGCCACTTTTAAAGCATATAACTCAGACGGGTGGCTCATTAACCACTCCCAGAAAAGGCATAGCATCGCGCTAGGAACACACATTCCTTTAGACTCAACACGATACATCTACATCAAGGGAAACATTTCCAAAGACCGATTCGGCACAAATAACGGGCTGGTAACCTACATTCCTAACCTGCCCTCAAGAATCCAACCTGTTAAGGACAACTTTTCCTATTCGGCAATTGAAGAAAAATTTTTATATGTTTCTGTTGACAACAGAAGACGTTTCAGATATTACCCGCCTTCCAAAGATTCCCCCGGAAGATTTTTTTTTGTCCCTGCTTTTCGTTACCAACAACAAAAATTTGCTCACTTCTCAACTGACACATTTTCATTAACCAAAACATACCTTGAATTTGGAGCGACACTATTCTATGAATACGAAAAAACTAAGATTGCTAAAAAGCATAAGGAACACAAACAAAAAACGGTCTATTTAACCTCGGATATTGAACCCACAATCTTGGTTTTCAGATACCCCAAACTTGACTCCTCTTGGTTCTATGGAAGTGGATTACAAGCATACATATATACCAGTTTTTTTAAGCAGGTTTACTTATCGCTATCTAGTAACATCAACTATTTATCAAGCCTTTCAAACAAAAACTATTTAACTTATTACTTGAAGGTACGTGCAACTTTGGGTAGTGTATTATACAACTCCGTAGAACTAACTTTCACAACATCACGGCAGTTCAGTCCTTGGTTCTGGCAAAATCCATTAATGGAAGAACACAGAGCTTCACTGCATTTTGAGTTTCGTCGCAGTAATTTCAGGATTAACTTATACAATTTTCTCCAGTTTTTTCCTTTATATGAAGTTTACGACACATCACAAACCTTAATCTATGCTGGCAAATTGATGACAGTCAAGCATGATATAAATGTAGATATTATGTTTAAAAAAGACTTTGAACTTAAACCTTTACTTAAAATCTCCCTGGGTGGAAGCATTTATTCCTATCAATCTCCTGCTATTATGCCTGTCTATGATGCATTTGTGAATGTCCAACTGCGTCCCGGCAAGAAACGAAATTTTCACATGTCGCTTATTGTCCGTGCTATGGACAATGTTCCCGCACTGTTCTATGCCCCTTTGCACTATTGGGCTTATGTTCCCGTTAGTCCGGGCTTCAATGCAACTGCCGATTTTGAAATTGGCTGGCGATTCAAAAAAGCCTTAATTAAAGGAAAAATCAACAACATTCCTGCATTCATAAATCCAGAACTGTATCGTCCCGTTAAAAATTGGCTTTGGGCTCCTCTCGTCCACTTCTCATTGATGTGGGATATGTTTTATTAAAGGTCACATAGTTCCATAAAGCAAAAACAAAGTTACAAATAGTTTTTATTATTTTTTTTTCTTTCATAAACTTACACTGTGTCCTCAGTGCCAAACTACGTGCTACTCAGTGGCTTAAAAAAACTCTGAGTCCACAGTGTATAACTCTGCGTACACTGTGGTTTCTTCTTAAATCAGACTTCTCGGCGTTGTCTGGCTGGCGGAATGCCCATCTGTTCACGGTATTTAGCGACTGTTCGTCGGGCAAGATTAATGTTCATTTCTTTCAATTTTCGCGCCAGTTCTTCATCGGTGTATGGCTTCTTTTTGTCTTCTGATTCAATTAGCTCCTTGATTTTCTGTTTAACTTTATCAACAACCACTCCCTTTCCGTCTTTTCCTTTCACTGCATGTGTGAAAAAGTCTTTCACACTATATATTCCAAAGGGTGTTTGGACATATTTGCTATTAGCGACTCTGCTGACAGTTGAAATATCGTATCCTGTTTCAAGGGAAATATCTTTCATTGTCAGGGGTTCAAGGGTGCCTCTGTCCCCCGTCATTACGAATTCCTGTTGTTTCTTAACAATAGCCTCCATTATTCTCTTAAGGGTTTTCTCCCTTTCCAGAAGGCTGTCTCTGAACCATCTAGCCCTATCTATCTTCTTTTTCAGAAATTCAAGTGTTTTAGCAGCCTCTGGGTCGTCCTTTGCCCGTTGCTTATATTCTTCATACATTCTGAGGATAGACTCACTTATTCTAAGTCTTGGTTCATAAGATTTGTTAAGAATAACTATCGGTTTATCATTTTCAATTCGGATTATAAAATCAGGATTAATCTGAGTTACTGCATCACGGGACACTCCTTTGAATGCTGCTGCCGGCTTTGGATTGGTCATTCTGATAACCCCCATCGCCTCTTTTAATAATTCGTCATCAACTTTCAATTTTTCTTTGAGCTTATCAAACCTGTGTTTCACAAGGTCATCAAAATACTTTTCCACTATTTTCTTAGCTAACTGTACTGCCTCATCTGAGTCATCAAGCCTGTTGAGTTGAATCATTATTGCTTCTTGGGGGGTTCGGGCTCCCACGCCAGCAGGGTCAAGGACCTCCTGTAAATACTTCAACAACTCACTCAATTCATCTTCAGTAACGCTAATTCCATGAGTAAGATACAAGTCAAGAACTATGTTTTTCAAAGGTTGACGCAAATATCCATCATCATCAATACTCCATATTAAAAATTCTGCTATTTGCTTTTTATCTTCAGGCAGGTCAATAAGGTGCAATTGTTCCAGTAAGTGGTCGTGAAGGGTGCTTTGGACCCGTGGTTCCCTCCGTGGTCCCTCCTCATCTGTAGTGCGTCTTCCCTGCCATAGATAATAGTCTTCTAACTCCTCGGGAGGAAGGAAGGACTCTATTTCGTCCCCTTTAGTGTTGGACTCATAATCTAACTGGTTTTCCTGAAAGGTTTCCTCTTCAGAACCGTTCTGTGTGGATATGTTATCCGTTGTAGATGATTCCACTTCAAGGGCAGGGTTCTCTTCCATTTCACGTATAATGAAATTGTTCAGTTCTAAAGCTGGTAGCTCAAGCATTTTGATAGTTAGCATTTGCTGAGGAGTGAGACGTTGTTCTAACCGTTGTTGCAATTTTTGTCCCCTTTTGCCTATGCTCATCATATCTTAATTTAGTTCTCAAATTAAAATTACGCAACTATGGAAAAACTGCATCGAGTTTATATCTCACAATTTAAGGAATATGAAGGCAAAGAAGTGTTGTTAAAAGGCTGGGTAGCAAACAGGCGAACAACAAAGAACGTCGTGTTCGTGGTTTTCAGAGATGGAACAGGCTTTACACAATTGGTCATTGACAAACAATTTGCTGGCGAAAAGACATATCAAGAAGCAGATAAGTTAGGATTGGAAACTGCTATAGAAGTCATAGGGAAAGTTGTAAGGGATGAACGGCAAATTGGCGGGTTTGAAATCCACGTTACGGAATTCAAGATTATAGGAAAGTCAGAGGATTACCCGATTGCCAAGAAGGAACACGGTATTGATTTTCTGCTTGACCACAGGCATTTATGGCTTCGGCATCGTCGCCCATGGGCAACAATGAGGATTCGCAACGAAGTGGTCTTTGCTATACATAAATTCTTCCAAGAAAAAGGATTTTTACAATTAGATGCCCCTATATTCACTGCCAATGCGTGCGAAGGCACAACAACATTGTTTGAAACGGACTTTTTTGGACAACCCGCTTACCTGTCTCAATCAGGACAGCTATATGGTGAGGCGATGGCTATGGCTTGCGGTAAAATTTACGTTTTCGGACCAACCTTTAGAGCGGAGAAAAGCAAGACAAGGCGGCATCTGGCTGAGTTCTGGATGGTGGAACCTGAAATGGCTTTTTATGACCTTGACATGACCATGGACCTAATGGAAGAATTCGTTAAATACTTGATTTCCCACGTTCTCCAAAACAGACAATTTGAACTGTCTCTCTTGGAAAGGGACACTAAAATCCTTGAAAGTTCTGCATCAAAACCCTATCCGCGTATCACTTATGATGAAGCCGTGGAAATTATTAAAGGAACAAGGAAGGTTAATGGCAGAAGTTCCCTTGACGTTCTGAAAGAAGACCTTGCCAAAGCACAGGAAGAAATCAAAAAATTGGAAGAAGAAGAGAAAGCCCTTGAAAAGCAACTTGAAACTCCCGGGTTGGGTGAAAAGAAAAAAGCACGGTTGCAAGGACAACTCGGAAAGGTCAGGGAACGTCTTCACAAACTAAGAGAACGAGCTAAAAACATACCTCTTTGGATTGAACAGGCTGAAAACTTCCCTTACGGAGACGACTTCGGAGGTGCCCATGAGACAGTCTTGACACGCCTGTTTGACACGCCAATAATGGTCTACAAATGGCCCCGTGAAATAAAAGCTTTCTATATGAAACCTTTTGAAGGCGAGCCCAACTTCGTGAAAGGTGTTGATATGCTTGCCCCAGAAGGATATGGCGAAATAATCGGTGGGGGCGAGAGGGAAACGGATTTGAATGCTTTGCTTGACCAAATAAGGAAACATCACTTACCAGAGGAGGCTTTTCAGTGGTATTTAGACCTGCGTCGTTATGGGTCAGTACCCCATTCAGGATTTGGACTTGGCTTGGAACGGTTCATAGCGTGGATGGCTGGACTGCATCACGTCAGGGAAGCAATTCCATTCCCGAGATATTACGGCAGATTAACGCCTTAAATCTTTTACCTTTGTTAGTAAGTTAATCGTAAATGTCGCTTATATGGGATTTAAGAGTATCAATCCGGCAACCGGGGAAATAGTGAAGGAAATCCCTGAGGACAAAAGCAAAACAGTTGAAAACAAGATACAAAAAGCACACAAAGCTTATAAGGAGTGGAAAACAACACTCACCTCAGAAAGAACTTCTTTGTTAAATAAGCTTGCTGACACCTTAGAAAGGAATATTGACTTATTATCCAAGTTGATAACCGAGGAAATGGGCAAGCCTATCAGACAGGCAGAGGCGGAGGTAAAGAAATGTGCGTGGGTATGCAGGCACTATGCAGCAAAAGCTCCAGAACTGCTTGCTGAAAAACCGGTTGAAACAGATGCTTCTTATTCGGGAGTCCGATATGAACCCCTTGGCGTCATCTTGGGTGTGATGCCATGGAACTTCCCTTTATGGCAATTCTTTAGGTTTGCCATTCCCGCCATATCTGCTGGCAACACTATAGTTCTTAAGCACGCATCTAATGTTCCCCGTTGTGCCCTCGCCATTGAAGAAATTTTTAGAGAAAGTGGTGCTCCGGAAGGCTTAGTAGAAGTCCTTATGATTCCATCTAAGAAAGTCAAGGATATAATAAAGCACGAGTTAATAAGGGGTGTTAGTCTAACGGGTAGCACGGAAGCTGGTATAAAAGTGGCACAGGAAGCAGGGAAACGCATTTTGCCCTCAGTTATGGAATTGGGTGGCTCAGACCCATTCATAGTTCTTGAAGATGCTATTTTAAGAGATGCTGCCAGAATAGGCATTATAGCACGGATGCAAAACAATGGACAGAGTTGCATAGCGGCAAAACGGTTTATAGTTGCCGACGTGGTGGCTCCCAAATTCACTGAATTAATGAAAGAACAGATTAACAGGTTGAAGGTTGGGGACCCCATGGACCCGGAAACAGACATTGGTCCTCTGGCTCGCAAAGACCTCGTTGAAACACTCCATAAGCAAGTTAAGGATTCTGTAAAAAAAGGAGCGAGGGTTCTCGTTGGTGGAAATAGGGTAAAGGACTTGCCGGGGTTCTATTATTATCCCACTCTGATGATTGACGTTGTTCCCGGAATGCCCGTGTTTGATGAAGAAACCTTTGGTCCTGTGTTGCCGATATCTGTAGGGCATTCCTTAGAAGAAATGATTGAATTGGCGAACAAAAGCGAGTATGGTCTTGGAGCAAGCATCTGGACGATGGATAATGACTTAGCACAACAAATTATTCCGGAATTGGAAACCGGGATGGTGTTTGTTAATGCAATGGTCAGGAGCGACCCAAGACTGCCCTTCGGAGGCGTGAAGAAAAGTGGATACGGACGTGAGCTAGGAGACCATGGGATTTACGAATTCGTCAACATTAAAACAGTTTGGATAGGATAAAACACAACGAAAATGAAAACACTTAGTAATATCCTTGAAGCAATTGGTAACACTCCACTGGTTAGGCTAAATAGGGTTGTTGAAGACATTGAAGCAGAGGTTTACGCCAAAGTGGAATACTTCAATCCTGGGCAATCAATCAAAGACAGGATAGCCAAGCACATTATAGAAAAAGCAGAAAAAGAAGGCTTATTAAAGCCGGGAGGCACTATAATAGAAGCCACGAGTGGCAACACCGGAATGGGTCTGGCACTGATTGCCGCAATCAAAGGATATAAATGCATTTTTACTATTCCGGATAAACAATCTCAGTCCAAGATAGATGCCTTAAAGGCTTTCGGTGCTGAGGTGATAGTGTGTCCGACTGCCGTGCCCCCAGAGGACCCACGTTCTTACTATGAAGTAGCCAAGCGACTGGCTCGTGAAATCTCTAATGCTTTCTTGGTTAATCAATACTTCAACCAATGGAATCCAGAAACACATTACTTATCTACCGGTCCGGAAATCTGGGAACAAACAGGGGGCAAGATAACACACTTCGTTGCTGGCGTTGGCACAGGCGGAACAATCAGTGGTGTAGGAAAATTTCTCAAAGAAAAGAACCCTGAGGTAAAAGTTTTGGCTGTTGACACAGAAGGGTCCATCTTGACTCACTATTTCAAGACAGGTGAGGAAAGACCTGACTTAGCACGCCCTTATTTAACAGAGGGTATCGGAGAAGATTTAATCCCCGCTACTCTGGATTTCTCTGTGATTGACGATTTTGTTCAGGTTGGCGATAAGGAAAGTGCTCTTGCGGCAAGGGAACTGACAAGGAAAGAAGCCATTTGGGCAGGGTGGTCATCAGGGTCCGCACTTGCAGGACTTAGGAAATATAAGCATTATTTCAAGAAAGGCGACGTCATAGTGGTCATCTTCCCTGACCACGGAAGCCGATACTTAGCCAAAATTTACAACGACGAATGGATGCGTCAACAGGGATGGTTGTAGGAATTTGATTTTTTCGATTCTAAGTTCAAGTAATACTGTGCCATTCCCGATATTTTCCTAAAAAATTGCATAATAGCATATATTTGTAATAATATATAATCATGCTGCAGGGAACACTATTTAGTAGTTACTTTCTTGAGGAAGGGATAAAGACTACAGAAGATTGGAAGCGACTATCAGATAATAAAGTCAATAACGCATTTGCACAGATAAAAGAACTGATTTCAGGATTTCAAGAAAGAGAAAAGCCGGACGAAGCAGATACCGAAGATGGGTTGATAGTACCCATTCTAGAACTTTTAGGATTTCAATGGTCAAGACAGAAATCCCCCGACACAACAGGCAGACACGATGTGCCTGATTTCGTTTTGTTTCCCAACAGAGAAGCAAAGAAAGAATTTGACAAGAAAGAGCCCAAACAAAAACCTTGGGATAAAGCGGTATGCATTTTAGAAGGAAAACGATGGAAAAGAGCACTTGATAAAAGAGATAATACTGATCCCCTGGACCGTGGCGTGCCTTCTAACCAAATCTTAAGGTACTTATCATCAGTAGAAATAGCTTCCAATGGTAAAATTATATGGGGCATTTTGACTAATGGAGAAGTGTGGCGTCTCTACTATCACAGGGCATTATCTCGTTCAGAAGGATTCATAGAATTTAACTTGGAGGAAATCGTCAACGAAAATAATATAGAAACCTTCAAAATATTCTATCTCCTCTTCAGGAAAGAGGCTTTCATCCCTACGGAATGGAGACCATATATAACTTTTCTGGAAATTGCTCTCAACGAGGGCAAACGATGGGAGGAGAGAGTTTCAGAAAGCCTTAAAGAAAGGATTTTTGACGAAATTTTCATAGATATAGCTAAAGGTTTCTTAAAAAGTGCTAAAGAGAAAGGAAGGTCAATTGATGATAAATTGTTAGAAGAAGTTTATAATAACACTTTGATTTTACTTTACAGGATTTTATTTCTTATGTACGCTGAGGATAGAGACCTACTGCCAGTAAGAAAAGCACAATATAAAACCTATTCACTATCCAGAATAAGGGAGGAAATTGCAGAAATAATTGATACAGACCAGACTTTAAGCGAAACAATAACCCTGTATTGGGATAGATTAAAGAACTTATTTAAAATTATCAATAATGGAGATATAGCTCTTAAAATTCCCCCGTATAACGGAGGTCTTTTCAATCCAGAGAAGCATCCTTTTCTGGAAAAATTTGCTGTACCTGATAAGTTTCTCGTTCCTGCAATTGACAAATTAAGTCGTGACTATCATGCTAAGCCATATAAGAGAATAAACTATAGAGATTTATCTGTCAGGCAATTGGGAAGCATATATGAGGGACTGCTTGAGTTTAGTTTGAAAAAAGCGAAAGAAAACTTAGGCACTAAGAAAGTAAAAGACAAGGAAATATATATACCTGCAACAGAAAATGAGAAAATAAGGGTTAAGAAAGGAGACGTTTACCTTACTAACGACAAGGAAGAGCGCAAAGCTACTGGCTCCTACTATACCCCTGATTATATAGTTCAATACATTGTGAGAAACACCATTGAACCTATTATTCAAGAGAAGCTGAAAGAATTTGAAGATTGGCAGGAACAATTACGACAAAAGAAAAAGTCGGAACTCCGTAAACTGATTGCTCAATATAGGATTCCTTTCGACCCAAAAGTTTACGATAATAGTGGACGAATTGAGGGAGAGAAAAGTATTGATGCATACAGGAATGTGCTTTTGCAATTAAAGGACCCTGCCGAAGCAATTTTGAAACTCAAAATTCTCGACCCAGCTATGGGCAGTGGTCATTTTCTCGTTGGGGCTGTTGATTATCTTGCAGATAGAATTCTTGAAATACTTGCTCAAACTTCGGATAAACAATACTTTGGGAACGAAACATATCGCAGTCCATTGCTTGAAAAACTGGAGGATATAAGAAAGAGAATCTTGGATAAGAATCAAAAGGAAGGTTATGAAATTGATGAGACAAAGCTTGAAGATAAGAATCTGATCAAAAGAATCATTCTAAAACGTTGCATTTACGGCGTTGATATAAACCCTCTTGCTGTTGAACTGGCAAAAGTTTCATTATGGCTTCACACGTTCACAATAGGTGCACCTCTTTCATTTCTGGACCATCATTTAAAATGCGGAAACTCTTTGATAGGCACCGATTTAAAAGAATTAGAAAAAGCTCTGAATGGCTCTATTTTTGGTTCCCACTATTATACACATTTAATTATGGCATTAGACTCAATTAAACAACTTCAAGAATTAACCGATGCAGACATCTCTGAAGTTGAAGAAAGTGCTAAATTATATGAAGAGGTAGAGAAGCAATTAGAACCCCTTAAGAAAGCTTTAGATTTATATACTTCAGAATTTTTTATTGATTCTAAGTTGGCATTCAGATATTTGAATAACGACAAAAATAAAAGTAACAATAAAAAGCAGAAACCGTGGGCGTGGAGCATTATGGAACAATATGGCCCGCTTAAGGTAGTATATGGAAAAATTTCAACCTCTAACGGAGAGCAGAACCTACCGCATACAGACAAAGAAAAAATAGAACAAAGACTTAAATTAGCAAGAGAAAAACGCTTCTTTCATTGGAAAATAGAATTCCCTGAAATATGGTATGAAAATGGGCGAGAAAAGAAAAACGGCGGTTTTGATATAGTGATAGGCAATCCCCCTTATGTGGTTGAAGTACGGGAGAATAAAGATATTTTCAAAGACTTGCAAGTTTCCCCCAGCGTTGGTAAGTACTATGAAGACAAAATGGATATGTTTTACTTTTTCATTGAACGAGGAATAGACCTTCTTAAAGAGAACGGATTTTTGGGATTTATAGTCCAAGAGTATTGGATAACACGTGCAAAGGCACAAAAACTAAGACGAAAGATATTTACAGAAACAAAACCTATTGAATTCGTTCTATTCAAAGATTTTAAAGTATTCAAAGATGCACCGGGACAACATAATATGATATTAATGTTAAGAAAGTCAAAGATTAATCCAAAAGACCAACTGCATGTAAAAATCATTAAGCCAGAAGTATTAAAACAGTTATCTAAGCATATCATAGGAGATTTAGAAAAGGTTATCGTTGCAGAGCTTAATAAGCAGAAGTCTCCAGTTTTTGAATCTCTTAGCAAAGAGCTAAGATTGGTTTATGCCCCAACGACAGACAAAGTGTACATACTTAATGAAAAACTCCCTCAAAGACTTGAAAGACTAAAGACTAATTGTTTAGAAGGTACTTTCAATCTAGAGCAAAAGGAGGTTAATCAGGGTTTAGTGTCAAATCCGCCAGAAGCATTCATCTGGACAGAACACGAATTAATTGAGAAAGAACTTACCACGGATGAAAAAAATTTGCTTAAGCCTTTTGGAAGTGCTGAATGTATTGACAAGTTCCTTTGGAAAGATAAAGGGCAACGGATAGCTTATATAACCAAGGATATTGATGAGAAATACTTAAATAACAAGTGTCCTAATATATTCAAAAGATTAAAAAGATATAAAGCCCAGCTTGAGGAAAGAAGAGAAGTCAAAGAGAATAAAATACCTTGGACTGCGTTACATTGGCCACGTACTAAAGATTTATTTGAAGACCCTGAAAAAATCGTTAGTGTTAGGAAGACAAAATATCCGAAGTTCGTTGTTATAAAAAAACCTTTTTATATGGACCAATCTGTGTTTATAATAAGGTTGGTTGTACATAGGGAATATAGTCCTTACTATTTAACTGCTCTCTTTAATAGCAAGTTAGGTCATTGGTGGCTTTACAATCAAAAAAGGCAAGGGGACCAGTTGCAGGTTGATAAAGAGGTTCTAATAAACTTCCCGATACCTAAAATAGATTTCAAAAGACAGAATAGTAGCGATTTGCAAAAATTAAGAAGGCATTATGAGGACAAAGATTTTAGATATATTGAACAGAGCATAAAAAGTTTTCCATCTAACTTCGCAATTCTACACGATTTCCTTGCATTCCTGGCTGAAAAAATGACAGAACTCCATCAAACCAAATACCTTATCCAACTTTTTATTGATGGAAAGCTTGAAGATGGATCTAACGAGATGATAAAAGTCAAAAAACTATTGGCAAAGCATCCAGAATGGGAATCTAATATTCCGGAAGCAGTTGAGAAAGAAATTGCTAAGAACCTTATTATCACATATGAGGAGCAAATAAAGTACACAGGTAGACTGATTGACAAGGTCGTGTATCGTCTATATGGATTAAATAAGGGAGACATTGAAGTAATTGAAAACTGGGCTAAGGAAAACCTCTGAAAACCTCACTTAGATAAATAACTGAACAACCAAAGGATTGCGCTGAGAAGTAGAGACAAGAGGATGCTTGTTGCAAGGGGAAAGTAGAACACAAAATTATCTCGCTTAATGACTATGTCTCCCGGGAGTTTGCCCAAGAAAGGGATTTTGCCTATCAACATAAATAGCAAGCCAATAATAATCATTATCACGCCAAGAAAAACAAAGAATTTCCCGAAAGGGCTGAGAGAGTTGGGCTCCATATTGCTTTGCTGACCTGTCGGGGCGCCCGGATTTGAACCGGGGACCTCCTGCTCCCAAGGCAGGCGCGCTAACCGGACTGCGCTACGCCCCGTCCCTCATAACCTACACACTCTAACAAGATAATTATACCTTTTGTTCCTACACGTGTTATTTAGACTCTCTACAAGACGCCAAAACCACTTTAAAAGTGCTATTTAAAAACTTAATTCATCACTTCTGCAATCTGACTTCTCTCAATACTAAAAGTTAGCCTAAAAAGAAGCGACTTTAAAATACAGGAGGTGGAAGCTTGGGCAAACTTATTAAAATTAACCATTTATAGCATTCTTATAGGACAACTCGGAAGAGTCTCATACAAAATAAAACACTATCCAATTCTAAACTTTTAAATAACAACACAACCTCACGTCAAAATATGTGGTAAAACATAAGTGATGACAAACGTAACTATCCCTGTATATGCAGTGAACAGCAACACTATCAGCCATTGCATGAATGTGATGCGTTTGTTCAACTCTTCAAATCGCTTGTTCATGTCTTCAAACCGTTTATCCACTGCCTCAAAGCGTTTGTCCACATAATTCAACAGCTCCTCAAATCGTTTATCTACTGCCTCAAAACGCTTTTCCATCATTTGCATGAACATTTTCATATCTTCCCTTAATTCTTTTATATCGTCTTTTGTGGCACCTTCTGCCATCTGAGCATGATATATATCATCCAGAACCATTGCTAACACATCGGCTTGCTCACGATCAAAACCGTTCTCTATCAACAACTTTCTAACACGTATTGCTATGCTACCCCTCTCCATATCAAAACATTTATCTCTGATATCAATTGTAAATATACGAATTTTTTAGCATAACGTTCCACATAGGTTTTGTTTTACCAACAAAACACTGGGAATAAACTACAAGAATCAGGTTCAATGACTCAACTATTTGGATTCAACAAGTCGTTTCATGGCATAATGAAGCCAAAACTTGGGGTCAAGAGGCGAACTTTTGGGTTTCCAAAGCGAAAAATTGCCTTCAAAAAGCGAAACTTTAGAGAAAGTTTGCGATAAATAAGAAAATTATTGCCAAAATTTGGGCATAGGAACCCAAACGTTGGGTTAAGGAGGCGAAAATTTGGGTTCAGAAAGCCAAGACTTGGGTTCAGAGGGCGAAAGTTTGGGCTCAGAAAGCGAAAGTTTGGGTATGAAAAGCGAAAGTTTGGGTTCTGAAAGAGAAAGTTTGGGTATGAAAAGCAAAAGTTTGGGGTTTGAAAGCGAAGGTTTGGGTTCATGAGGTGAAAGGTTGGGTTCGGGAAGCGAAAGTTTGGGTTCAGGAAGCCAAGACTTGGGTTCAGAGGGCGAAAGTTTGGGCTCAGAAAGCGAAAGTTTGGGTAACGGAAGCCAAACCTTAGGTTCCCAAGGCACATTATTTGGCGTCCCAAAACGAAAATCCAGCAACAGTTTGCGAAAAACAAAGAAAACATAACCAAAATTTGGACACTAATAACCAGTTCTTCGGGTCAAAAAGCGAAAAGTTGGGTCTTGAAAGCCAAGATTTGGGTTCGGAAAACGATAGTTCGGCATTGAAAGGCAAAGCCTTGGGTTCACGAGGCGAAAAAACTTGTTCTAAGAAGCCAAGGAATGGACTATAAAGACAGAGAACCCCTGAAAGGATTGCCTAAGCGAATTTCTACAACCTAAATTTTTCTTGAGTTTTTTACTATAAACCATTTATATGCTTCGCCGACGACAAACATACTTCCCGTTATGACTATGCATGAATCCTGTTCAGAATTTTTCATGGCTTTTTCAATTGCTTTGCCTACATTTCCAATTACTTCCATCTTTTTTGATGGTAGGATTTCGCTTATTGCATGTGCCAGTTGGTTTGCCGGCATTGACCTTTGCACTGGGGCTTCCACAACATAAATTAAGTTAGTTCTTTCCAGAAAAGGCTTGAAATGATGAACATTCTTATCATTTGAAATTCCAAAGACTGACACAATTTTCTTATTTGGCACAAAGGATTCTAAATTCTCTACAAGAACATTCACGGATTGCTGGTTATGGGCAATGTCTGCAATAACCAATGGCTTGAGGGACCATATGTCCCACCTGCCTGCCCATCCAGTAGTGTCTTTAAACATCGCAAATGCTTCATAGAGACGTTTTCTATCCAGTGTTATGAAGCCCTGTTGCGAGAGCACTTCGCTTATTTTAAGAACAATTTGTAGATTCTCTATGTATTGCTTGCCGCCCACTGGAAGCCACAACTCAAACATGTCTTTCCCAAAAAGTAGAGATAAAGCAGTGTTAGAAAGGCTGTGTTTCACTTCTTTAAGGTCGTATTTAGCAACATGCAACTCAGAGTTATTGGCTTCCGCTATTCGTCTTATTTCTTCAAAAGCCTCATCTGGAATGGTTTGCCCGACCACCACTGGAACACCATATTTTATTATCCCGGCTTTTTCTCTGGCAATAGCTGGCAGAGTTCGTCCTAAAAATCTCTCGTGGTCAAGCCCAATGGAAGTGATGACGGAAACTAAAGGCTTTGACACAATGTTTGTGGCATCTAACCTGCCCCCCATACCCACTTCAATAACTGCCACATCAAGGGTTTTAAAAAAGTGAAAAGCCATGGCGACACAAACCTCAAAGAAAGAAGCACCGATTTGTTCTATATGGTTCATGTGTCGTTCAACAAATTCAGCAATGAAATCTTCAGGAACTGGAATACCATTTATCCTGAAACGTTCTCTTAAATCAACCAGATGGGGCGAAGTATATAATCCCACGTTTAAGCCATGCTTTCTGAGGAGGGAAGCGGTCATGTGTGCCACGCTACCCTTCCCATTAGTGCCAGCAATATGTATCACGGGAACGTTGAGATGAGGGTTTCCTATGACATCTAATAACTTTCTGATTCGTTGCAATCCTGGTTTGTAGGCTTGGGAACCATCCCTCTGAAAGACAGGAAGTCGTGAATAGAGCCATTGAACCGCCTTGTCATATTTCATTGACATTCAACGCTAATTCAGGGAACAAAACTATTAATGTTTGTTGTATCATAGTAAGGCTATGTTCATACATCCTGTTATTTTGGAAAAGAAAGGTAGGCTTTCGTGGGTTGTGGGACACAATGGTTCTTCTGTAGTAATTAATCCCTTTCGGGACATTGAAGTCTACTTTAGTATTGCTCATGAAAGGGGCTTCCCAATTAAGTTTTGTTTCATGACCCATATTGATGATGAGGTAGTGTTGGGCTGTAGCGAATTTGCCAGAAGAGGCATCAGAGTCTTTATCCCTTCCGAGTGGAACGTTCAATATCCTCACGTCATTCCAGACGGTCCTGTTAGCTGGGAAGGTTTTACTATCAAGCGGGCTTCCCTGCCCGTATCTGTATATGAAGAAGAAGGGCTTTGGGAATGGTTCTTGGGAGAAGAGATAAAAATTATTGTTCCTGGACCTACTATTAGCATTGGCGGAATTCCCGAAATCGCTTCATCAGTAACAACTGTTTTAAAAAAGAAATTAACTACTATCTTCAGCAAATTAGACGAACTGACCCGGAGATACTCGCCAGATACCATTGTTTTGCCTTCAGCCTTTCATTCTGCTGTTCTGGAAGGAAATTTTAAACTACCATATAAGTTTGAGAACTGGATTGATGATATGAAGGACCTAAGAGATTTCGCTGAAACGGACCCGTGGTATTTTTACAAACCAGAATCAGGATGGCACAAGAGCAGGAGAGAAAAGAACAGGATTGAACTTCCAAGCATAAACGAGGTAACCGCACCATTAAAAACAGAATTAGAAGAGATTCCCGACAATGCCATTGTTCTTGACATTAGAACTGTTGAAGAAATTGAATATGGTTTCATTCCACAGGCTAACTACTTGCCCGTCAACCTTCTTGAGGAATATGCTGAGAAACTTGTTCCACCGGGAGCACCCGTAGTGTTAGTAGGTAAAGAGACAGATGCTATTAGTGTTGGCATCAGGCTTGCCAGATTGGGCATAGACAAATTCTTGGGAAGAATAGATTTTATGAAATGGCGTGAAACACACGAATTTGATATGATAATTCCCATAGAAGGGGAGGAACTTGAGTGGGATTTCCAGTTTGATGACACCTTCTTTTTGGTTGACGTCCGTCCGGAACACATAGTAGATGAAACGGGTATAATTAGCAGTGCTGAGAACATTCCGTTTGATGACTTGCTTGCATTAAATTATCGCTTTAAGGAAGGAGATAAAGTATATGTTTATGGCAGGGATGCGGGCGAAGCAATCATGGGAGCAATAATTCTAAAAAGGAAAGGGGCACCTATTGTTAGAGCTGTGATAACCCCCTTTGAACAACTTATTGAACTTGATTTACCTGTTTACAGAATAATTAATTTGAACTAAAACACGCAACTATTTTGGTATTTACCCTTATATTTGTAAAAAGAAGTTAGTCTTTGAGCATAGAGATAGAGCATAATTTCAACACAAGACAGACTATTAACCAAATTAAATCTAAAAGATGAATGAAACAATGAGAAACACGGAAAACAAGGAAAAGCATAAAAACCAACCGGGATTTATGGAAGGACTAACATATAATGTAATTAGAGAACCCATTAAGGTTCCTGACATTGGTAGGATTTACACCGAGCTAATCAGAAAAGTTGCACAATTGGAAGACAAACAGCTGAAAGCAAAGCTTTTGCAAGCAATTACAGAAAGCATAGCAAGGAAGATATTTAAAAGGTCCATTAACGAGGAGCTGTTACAGAGAATCTGGAGTGATATTTATTACATTACCGAAGGGAATCTGGATATTGAGCCACCTGTGAAGATTCTGACGCCCGAGGAGAGAACTTTGGAACCCGAACTCATCCCATATCCAGAGCAGCGTCCCCACTCAACATTTGGTCATTATATAACGGCATTTATAGAAATAGCGAAACACATTGAAGACAAGCAATTGAGGGACCTGCTCGCTAAGTATCTTGCTGCGTATATGAAGTTTGTTATGAGGAAATGGCACCGCACCGAGGTAAACAACCAATGGATAAATGAAAAACTGAAAGAGTTGTCAGATGGGATGCTTGAAATAGACATAAATGAGGACCTGGGAGCCTTGTTCAACATAGAGCGAAAAAACAACAAGAAGAGATAAGAATTTAATATGGAAGCTTTCCGAGTTGAAGGAGGTCATCCACTACAAGGCAAAATAAATGTTCAAGGGGCAAAAAACGAAGCTCTTCAAATAATTGCTGCCACTCTATTAACAGATAAGCCTGTTTTGGTCAAAAATTTGCCCGATATTCTTGATATTAAAAACCAACTTCTTTTATTAGAAATCTTAGGAGCAACAATTGAACGCATTGACACGCATACAGTCAAGATTCAGACGTCCAACGTGGACCCTGACAAGATGCGAAGCCCCGAATTCAGAAGAATAGCTCAAAAAATACGGGGGTCCGTATTGCTCATAGGTCCTATGGTTGCCCGATATGGACAGGCGTTTCTGCCCAGACCAGGGGGAGATAGAATAGGCAGGCGACGTCTGGATGCACACATTGAAGCACTCAGGTCCCTTGGGGTTCGTGTCACTTACGACCGAAAGGAAAACGCTTTTCTTTTTGTAGCAGACAACATGCATCCGGCTTTTATCTTCCTGCCGGAGCCCTCTGTTACAGGTACCGCCAACGCAATAATGGCTGCCGCAACACTTAACGGACACACTACTATATACAATGCGGCTTGTGAACCATATATTCAGCAATTGTGTCGCTTACTGAACAAAATAGGTTGTAAAATTGAAGGAATTGGTTCCAACAGATTGGAAATAGACGGGAATCCGACGCTGTCAGGAGCAGAACATACTATACTGCCAGACATGATTGAAGTGGGCAGTTTCATTGGATTGGCTGCCCTAACAGGTTCAGACATAACTATTCAAAATGCAGGGGTTGAACATCTCGGACAGATTCCCAGAACTTTTGAGAAATTGGGTATAGAACTAAATATTCAGGGAGACGATATTCACATTCCTGCTCAAGAAATCTATGAGATTGAGACCTATCTGGACGGTTCCATATTAACTATAAGTGATGGTCCGTGGCCCCTGTTCACGCCTGACCTACTTAGTGTTGTCCTGGTCACTGCTATCCAAGCTCGGGGGTCAGTGCTTATTCATCAAAAAATGTTTGAAAGCAGATTGTTCTTTATTGATAACCTGATTGACATGGGTGCCCAAATCATCCTCTGTGACCCACACAGAGCAACAGTCATAGGGATGGAACGTAGAATCCCATTAAGGGGAATAAAAATGTCTTCGCCAGACATAAGAGCGGGAATAGCGCTATTAATAGCGGCTTTATCTGCCGAAGGCACAAGCATTATTTACAATATTGAGCAAATTGACAGGGGTTATGAACAAATCGACGAGCGATTAAAAGCATTGGGAGCCCACATTGAGAGAATACCCGCTTATGACAAGTGACCAAATAATTGTCCTTGTTGCACTAATTGTCCTGATTATAGGGCTTGGGGCTGGCAGGTTCAAACCAATGCATGTTTTCCTGTTTGCCTATTCAATAATTGTTATTGGGGGCGTGCTTGACGACAACGAGGCTCTGCTTGGTCTTGCAAACGTGAGCGTTATTTCAATTGCTTTACTGCTCATCTGGTCAAACATAATTCGTTATTCCGCTATGCTTCACACCCTATTCAAAAAGTTATTGCCAGATAACCTTTCTTATGGCGGATATATAGCCAGAATAACTACATATCTGGGAACCCTGTCTGGAATAATGAACAACACGCCCCTTGTAGCAATGGTCATTCCCTACGTAGTGCAATGGTCACGACGCCGTGGCATCCCGCCATCAAGAATTCTAATTCCACTTTCATACATCACAATAGCCGGCGGAACCCTCACATTGCTTGGAACATCTTCCCATCTGGTAATAAATGGTTACATTACTAAACTGGGTTATCCTGACATTAGCATCACTGCCCTTTTGCCAATTGGGATAATCGTGCTTGGAATTACAGGCATCTACTTCTGGACTGTAGGATGGAGACTTCTTCCTTCCCGAAGAGACTTAAGCCGGGAAACCATAGAACAGAGTAGGGAATATATGGCAGAAGCTAGGGTAAAGAAAGATTCGCCGTTGGTCGGGCAAACTGTTGGCAAAGCACATCTAAGACAGCTAAAGGGACTATTTTTGGTTGCTATTGAACGAGACGGAGAGCTTATCGTTCCGGTCAAAAGGTCAGAA
>JAJRPU010000083.1 GCA_024280615.1 Bacteroidota bacterium
CTTAATCTAAACAAGAAAATTAAAGAGATATGCTGTTCGGATGGATTCTCCTCATTGCTGTATTCATCATAGGATTTGGAGAAAGATGGCAATGAAGAGGTTATCAAAGCCCTGAAAGAGAAAGCCAAAGAAATTGAACAAAAAATAGACGAAGAAAACAGAGAGAAACTACTTAAATGGGATGAAAAAGTCAAAAAGTATAAAGAAGAGATTTTTAAATATAAAGTTAGAGACAGGGTTATAGAGCAACCCATGTATCACATTAGCCTTTCTGGAAACAAGATTCCAAGGGTTAAGTTGCCGGAGACGGAGGATTGGGGGGAACGCCTCAAATGGGAACTTCAGGAAAATGCACCGGGAGAATTTCCTTTCACTGCCGGCGTTTATCCACTTAAGAACCCAGAGGAGGACCCGATCAGGATGTTTGCCGGCGAGGGAACGCCTGAACGAACCAACCGCCGCTTCCACTTTCTTGCCTACGACAAGCCCTACAACAGGCTTTCCACTGCCTTTGACTCAGTAACGTTATATGGACGGGACCCTGACGAACGTCCTGACATATATGGAAAAATTGGAAACTCAGGCGTTAGCGTCCCAACCCTTGACGACGCCAAGAAACTATACTCAGGTTTTGACCTTGCCCATAAGAACACTTCTGTGTCTATGACAATCAACGGACCGGCACCGATGCTACTGGCTATGTTCTTCAACACCGCTATAGACCAACAATGCGAAAAATATATTATGGAACATGGTCTCACAGAAGAAGTGGAAAAGAAAATTGAGAAATACTTTGAAGAGAAAGGAGTTCCGAGACCCACATACAAAGGCGAATTGCCCAAAGGACACAACGGCTTGGGTCTAATGCTTCTGGGAATCACTGGCGACCAAGTTCTGCCAAGGGAAGTTTATGAGAACATAAAAGCCGACACATTACGGAGAGTACGGGGAACCGTTCAGGCTGATATCCTCAAAGAAGACCAAGCCCAAAACACATGTATTTTCTCTATTGAGTTTGCCCTCAAGTTGATGACCGACGTCCAAGAATACTTTGTGAACAACGACATTAGAAACTTCTATTCTGTCTCTATTTCGGGCTATCACATAGCGGAAGCAGGAGCCACACCAGTAACACAATTAGCGTTCACTCTGGCAAACGCCTTCACGTATGTTGAACTATACTTGCATCGAGGCTTGCCACTGGATAAATTCCTTAGAAACTTCTCATTCTTTTTCTCCAACGGTATGGACCCTGAATATGCAGTAATTGGTCGTGTGGCACGCAGAATCTGGTCAAAAGCCATAAAATATCTGTATGGAGGAAACGAGCGAAGTCAAAAGTTGAAATATCACATTCAGACCTCTGGACGAAGCCTGCACGCTCAGGAAATAGCATTTAACGACATTCGGACGACTCTTGAAGCTCTCTATGCAATAATGGACCATTGCAACTCATTGCACACCAACGCCTATGACGAAGCAATCACCACGCCAACCGAAGAAAGCGTTCGCCGTGCCGTGGCAATCCAACTCATCATCAACAAGGAATATGGCTTGACTAAGAACGAAAATCCATTACAGGGGTCATATTTCATTGAGTATCTCACCGACCTTGTGGAGAAGGAAGTGCTTGAGGAATTCAAGCGGATAGACAGCCGAGGCGGGGTCCTCGGAGCAATGGAACGGGGCTATCAACGGTCCAAGATTCAAGAGGAAAGCATGCACTATGAGTTTATGAAACAAACAGGAAAGTTGCCGATTATAGGTGTCAACACGTTCCTTGGTCCCGATGGGTCGCCAATCCAAGTTCCCGAAAAGGTAGTCAGGTCAACAGACGAAGAGAAACGCTATCAGATTGAACAAGTCAGGGCTTTCCACAAGCGAAACGAACAAGAATGTAAATACTGGCTTGACCAACTAAGGAAAGCCGCTCGTGAAAACAAAAACATTTTTGAAGTTCTTATGGAAGCCGTCAAATACTGCTCCCTGGGACAAATAACAGACCTGTTCTTTGAAGTAGGAGGGGGGTATAGGAGGAATATGTAAACTCTGAATGTGTGACTACAATAAAAGAATTGGGACGTTTTGTTACACCGGAGGCTGTAGTGTATAAAATGTTATCCCTTATTGATTTTAGTCTTATCCCTGAGAAAGCGTCTGTTTTAGAACCTGCCTGTTATGACGCACCCTTCCTTTCTGGCTTGCAAAAATACTTTCCCGACACGTGGGGGCAGCTTGAAACGATTAATGCATTGGATATAGACCCAAATGTTAAATTGCCATATTCTTTAAATAAGGCGAAACTAATACACGAAGATTTTCTCCTGTGGAATACGAACCAACGCTATGACTTAATCTTAGGAAATCCACCTTATGGCATTCCGGGAGATTCAACCCACTACCCTATTCCTGTGTCTGCGGACCGAAAGAAACAATGGAAAAAAGCCATTTCAACTTGGCAAGGAAAATATAATCTCTATGCTGCATTTATTGAGAAAGCCATTAAACTTTTAAAACCAAGCGGACAACTGATTTTTGTTGTTCCCGGAACATTTATGTTTCTTGACGAATTCCAATTATTACGTAGGTTCATTGCCCACTCAGGCACAACAAATATATATTACGTTGGCAAAAACATTTTCAGAGGTCAAGCGTCTGTTTCTGTTGTATTTTTGCATTTCATAAAAAGCACACCCAATCAGTTGACCTTATATGATTGGCAAGATGCTGCTGGACAGCCAAGAATTATGCAACGAATCAATGATTGGAATGGTTCTGAGGTCACATTCACTTCTGAATTA
Organism: Bacteroidota bacterium; assembly: GCA_024280615.1. Lineage (GTDB taxonomy): Bacteria > Bacteroidota > Bacteroidia > JAADEI01 > JAADEI01 > JAADEI01. Next base: position 2,802 of record JAJRPU010000083.1, read on the forward strand.
ACCAAAGAATTTGAAAACAAGTCTTTTGTACGTGTCCGTGATTTATTTACTGTTCACATATCGCCACGAACACCGGAGATAAAAAAAGCATTGGCAGAAAAATGGATATTTACGAACCCTTCCGACAACTCAGTGCCTATATTAACAAGCAAACACCTCAAGCATGGCAGAGTAGCTTATGAAATAAATTCAAAATACTTCGTAAATATCAAAGACAAAACGAGATTGAGGAAATTCTTTGACTTTCCAAGACTGGTCGTAAGTCTTGGATTCCACGATGGACGGTTGGCGGCTGCCTACGACCATAAGGCTTATCCTTGGATGGGAGACGTTTATCATTTAATTCCCCAAAATGGCGGTAAAAGAAACCTGTTTTCAAACAATGGGAACCACCTTAAAAACTTGCATTTTGAATATCTTAGCACATATCTGAGCAGTTATCTAATTGGTAGATACATAAACGAAAAGTATCGTGATTTCATTTATCACATAAACAAACAACAATTAATGCAGTTGCCTATTTTAAGCGAAGCAGATTTTAATAAACTACGCAATAATCATGAAGCCTAAAACAATAAATAACTGGAAACAATGGCACAAGGATTTTAGAGAATTCCTTATCAGTATACCCATAGACAAATACAGAAAACTGAGAGAAATAAAAACAGTTGAACAAGACCTTCCCAAGGAACTAAACCCATTACCTTGGCTCTATAAATTTTACTATCCAGAAGAGGAAAAGCCTACATTCCCAGAATTTGAGGAATTTTTTGAAAAATACTGGCAATGCAACTTGATTCACATTGAAAAATTTATAAGGAAATACTTTTATGGTTGTTCTTTGCAATTCGTTTATGAAGGTTTTCAAGCACGTTTGTGGCGAACTTGGATTTCCCTTCTTACACAATTTGACTTTGCCTATTTGTGGAATGAGCTCTTTGGAACTCACGCTTTCTTGGAAGCATCTGCTGAATTGGATATGCAAGGTCTGGATGGTATGGTTCATTTTTCTGCAGAACGACGAATCGGCATTCAAATTAAGAAAATTTCTTATCGTAGAGAAGCATCTCAAAGACGTTTTGCAAAACGTAAAAGAGAGAAATTAGGCATTACATTAATGGCAGAGATTCCTTATGTTGTTGACGATCCAGAGGAATTGAAAGAAAAAGAAGATAGGGCACGCACAGAACAAACAAAAAATCATTACAAAGCACTCAGGGAATGGATTGAAAAATATCTTGACCGTCTGGACAACGGCTTTGTAGTTTTTCAAAAACAATATACCCAAAGAGTTTATAATATCTTAAAATCTGCCCAACAGGACGTTGATTACAAAGTGTTTCTGGAAAAATAAACTACTTATCCCAAAACTTATGCCAAAAGTAAAGAGCAACTATAAACAAGAAGCTATGGAAGGCGTGATAAACGATAGAGAAATATGTCTGATAGGGGTGTTCTTCCACCTGACTTACGACCTCAAAATCTGCATCAACCCCGCTACTCGTAAGGGATAGATGCATATTGCTTTGTGCAAGTTACTATGACACATGTGCTAAATGTTTAGTAATATCAAACATTTTGCAATTGTTGTGCATACAAGATTATGGTAAATTATTTAAATCTTTAGTTTCGTATTGTTTGGAC
>JAJRPU010000004.1 GCA_024280615.1 Bacteroidota bacterium
AGTTGCTAACGGACAATCAAGATGGTGGCTTGTTAATTCACCAACTACCGCAGATCTCTACAGTGTTACTGTTGGTGCTAATGATGTAATTGTTGGAGGAATCCCGACAACTGTAATGATTCGTGGAGGCGGTTGGGACCTTGCTCCCTTCACCTACGATAAAGGACAACTATTAGCAGTTGCAACACCAGACCCTCAAACTATATTAACTGTTGGGCTGCATAGGGTTATTGGGGGAGCAGGGGTTTTCATTGCCTCTTTTGATGGGGGCAACACATGGGATATTGATACCACTGTGGGAGTTGACTTGTTTGATATTGTTTGTCCGAGTTCGCAAGTGTGTTACAGGTCGGGGGAGGCTGGTTTTGTTCAGGTTTCCAATGATGGAGGCAGAACGTGGTCTTCTGTTTCAATTAACACCGGTCAGGATATATATGCACTTTATTTTGTGAATGAGCGTACTGGCTGGGCTGTTGGTACAGTTGATAGTATAGCAGTTATATACTATACTAATGACGGTGGGTTGACCTGGACAAGGCAGCGTAGTGGTATCGTGGACCCGCTTTTTGATATCTTCTGTATCGATGCCCAGACCTGTTGGGCAACTGGTGCTTCCGGGGAAATAATATATACTGGCGATGGTGGTAATACGTGGAACACTCAATCTTCTGGAGTCCTTGAAAACCTTAATTCAGTCTATTTTGTAGATGCTAACACTGGTTGGGTTGTCGGAGCAGCAGGAACCATATTAAAAACTACAGATGGTGGTGCTACCTGGACCCAGGAATCAAGTCCTGTTAATAATGAATTGTTTGAAGTGTTTATGATTAATTCCACTAGTGGTTGGGCAGTAGGAGGCTCTGGAACAATCTTATATTATGGTGTTGATACACCGACTGGAGCACAAACATTAACCAATCTTGCCGAAAATATCATTATAGTTAATGACAACAAAAACTTAACAGTGTATATGCCTAATAATTTAGCATCTGCAAATGTGGAGGTTTATTCAATTGATGGCAGGTTAACGGCTTCTTCTGAGTGTGAGGGTTCAGTATGCACTATTTCGCTTAAAGATATAGGTTCCGATATAGTGTTTGTTGTGATTTCAAAAGATGGTTTGGTTCTTCACAAACGACCTGTATTTATGTTTAGGTACGGGCACTGAGGGCATTTTCACGCATCTGGCTAACCGCTTCCCGAACAGGTATCCTGTCTTGAAAGATAGCCGACCCGGCGATGAGGACATCCGTCCCTGCCTTGACCAACTCACCAGCATTTTCAATGTTCACACCGCCATCCACCGCAATAAGTACATTATAACCCTCTCTATCAATCAATTCTCTTAGGCGACTGATTTTAGACAGGGACGTGGTAATGAACTTTTGTCCACCGAAACCGGGATTAACACTCATTATCAGAACAACGTCAACGAAAGGCAAGACTTCGTAAATCTGTTCAAGGGGAGTGCCGGGATTAAGGGCAACGCCGGCTTTGAGCCCTAAGGATTTAATTTGTTGGATAGCTCTGTGTACATGCGGAGTGGCTTCCACGTGAACATATATCAGGTCTGCACCTGCTTCAGCAAATTGGCTAATAAATCGTTCTGGTTGCACAATCATCAAATGAACGTCAAGAAATAAATTGGTCGCTTTGCGAATAGCCTTCACAACTGGAATCCCGAAGGATAGGTTCGGCACAAAAATACCGTCCATAACATCCAGATGAAGCCATTCAACAAACGGTTCCACTTCCTTTATGTCTCGCTCTAAACAAGCAAAATTGGCACTTAATATAGATGGAGATATGATAACCGACCGAGTTTTTGCGTTATTGTTCATAATACGCAAATATAGATTGGCATAACTAATTTTGTTAAAACCGATGAGCCATGATTACACCTATTAAAGAGAAAGAAGAGCTGACAACCACAGAACTCATATCATTTAAGAAACGACAGTTCCTTCCAGAAAATGAGAAACTGGAAAATTTTGAGACCGTTAAGAAATATATTGATGATTTACTGTCCAGAAAAATAAATACCACGAAAGACCTTAAGAAGTGGCTTCACGATAGAGAAGAGCTGGAAAATGTTCTCGCAGAACGTATGGAAAGAAAATATATAGCCTTCACAAGGGAAGCAACAAATCCGCAACTCAGAAAAGAATACGAAGAGTATTTCAGCAAAGTAGTTATACCATTTCTAGAAAGCAAGCATCATCTTGACCTGTTTTATCTATCGCAATCCTTACGAAAAGAACTGGAGGGGCAAATTCCCGGTATAGACCTATATCACAGAAAGTTAGAAACAGACGTGGAGATATTCCGCAAAGAAAATATTCCTTTGATTGAGAAAGACAGAAAGTTAGGCAATGACTACTCTGAGTTAATGGGTAGTCTCACCGTTGAATGGGAAGGTAAGGAACTAACCCTTTCACAGGCTCAAAAACATTTAAGGCAGGAAAAAGACAGGTCTAAGCGCAGGAAATTATATATTCTGATAAATGAGAAAGTGCTTGCACATAGGGAAAACTTCCATAACCTACTTGACGAACTAATTGCTCTGAGACACCAAATAGCACAAAATGCAGGGTTCAAAAACTATATAGAATATAAGTGGAAATCACTGCACCGATTTGATTACACCATTGACGATAATAGAGATTTTCATAAAGGAGTGAATAAGTATTTAAAACAGAAACTTAATCAATACTATGGCGTAGTTCAGGAGAGACATGGAGTTGATGCATTGAAACCTTATGACTTAGTTATAACTAATCCTGCAAAAGGAGAACCGCGCCTGAAAGGGACACAGGACGACTTCATTAAGTTAACTATAGAAGTATTAAAATTAGTGCATCCTGATTTTGCTCATTACATTTCTTATATGGCAGAACACGGGTTCCTTGACCTGTTTGCACGGAAAGGGAAGGCACCCGGCGGATACAATCTTTACTTAAAAGAAATAGGGATACCTTTCATTTTTATGAATGCTTCCGGCTCATTTTCTGATGTACGCGTTATTATACACGAGGCAGGTCATGCCGTTCACGATTTCCTTACACGCAATATGGAATTTTCCTTCCAGAGAGAGTTCCCTATAGAAATTGCAGAGCTGGCGTCTCAAGGTATGGAGTATCTCACCATTAAAAACTGGCGTCTCTTCCTCGCAGACCAAGAAGAATATAGCACTGCCGTTGAAGAACAGCTAGCAGGTTCCCTAAGGCTCTTATCTCACATAGCAACAATTGATGCATTTCAATTGTGGTTGTATGAAAATCCAAATCATTCGTGGGAAGACAGAGAGAAAACTTGGTTGAATACCCTTAAACAATTCCAACCGGATATAGTTGACTATTCCGAATTTGAAGAGTTTAGACAGACCAGATGGATGCAGCAACTGCACATCTTTGAAGTGCCATTATACTACATAGAGTATGGCATTAGCTTGTTAGGAGCCTTGCAACTCTATAAACATAGCCTAACAAATTATCAAGATGCCGTGGAAGGATACAGGAAAGCCCTGAGCCTTGGATATACACGAAGCCTGCCTGAACTATACGAGGCAGCAGGTTTAACCTTCCATTTCGGAGAGAACAAAGTGAAAGACATTTCAGAGTTTGTATGGGATAGGCTCTCGGAAGTGATTAATGAGGAATTGCCTGCTTGAAGTCATACGTTCCTGCTTTGATATTATTATCGTATCTTTAATGTAGCATGAAACGTGGCGTTATAACTACTACGCTTGACTGGGGCCATCCGCCTCGCCGTCTCTTTGAACGTATGGTCTCTTTAATGCGTGTGGTTTTTGAACTTATGGCAGAAGAGTATTCTACGGATGAGATAATAGAGCGGTTTGGGGACCCAGTATGGGTTCAGAGCCTTGGCTGCGTCGCCGGGTTTGATTGGAACGCCAGTGGTTTAACAACAACCCTGATGGCTGCAATCAAGATAGCCATTGAACCAATGGGCAAGGAATTAGGCATAGCAGTATGTGGCGGCAAAGGAAAAACAAGCCTTAAGACACCAGAAGACATAAAGAAATGGGGCGATAAATGGGGCTTAGGCGAACAAACAGTTAATCGGCTTATTAAGACTTCTCGCCTTACCGCTAAGGTTGATAACAACTTGATTCAGGATGGCTTCCAAATCTATCACCACAATTTGATATTTGACCGTCGGGGCAACTGGGCAGTGGTCCAGCAAGGGATGAACACAGGGATTAGGCGGGCACGCCGATATCACTGGGCAAATGCCAATCAGTTCATTGATGACCCACATTCCGCTATCCATAGCACCATAGCACTGTCAAAAGTCTTAAATATAGCGTCCAAAGAAAGTGCACAAAACAGAACAATTTCCCTTCAGTGGCTCAGCAATCCAGTAACCGTTGAAAAGGACATAAAGCTTATTGAAAAGGTCCAGACCCGCTTGAGTCATAAAAAGACATACCAGACAAAAGGATTGACTCTATTTGAAAGCGCTGTCGCACCAGTTGAGTTTAAGTATCATCAGGTTGTAAAAGAAAATTTCTTTTTAAGTCCATATGTCAAGAAGATTCTATTACGGCTTGCCAGAAGCACAAACCCGTCATCTTATATTGAATTATTGCTTCGGGAAGGCGTTGGACCAGCAGTGGTCAGAGCACTGGCATTAACAGCAGAAGTCATTTACGGAGCAAAACCCAGCTATAAAGACCCTGCCAGATACACCTTTGCACATGGAGGGAAGGACGGCACGCCGTTCCCTGTCGCCTACGCCACCTATGATAAAACTCTGTCCATATTGTCTAAGGCAATAAGGAAAGCACCAGTGGAAGACAAAAGGATTTTAAACAAAAACCTTAATTTTGTAGCACAACGGCTGTTAAAAAGACAATAAATGCATATCAGAAAACTGATTTTGTTTCTGGTTCCTCTAATATCTGTTAACTCAACGAAAGCGGGAGGCGGACCCTTCTTCACTGATGCCTTGTCCGTAGCGTCAGGAAAAACATACTTGTTCACTTCATCTGCTTTGAGTGTAAGTGATAATCCCGCTAATCTTGTGAAGCTTACTGAACCATCGCTTGGATTTACCATTAGTCAATTCTATCTCGTCAAGGGGCTTCAACAAGGGGCATTCGCATTTGTATATCCGGCATATAAAGGCAGTGCAGGGCTCAGTATGTTGTATTTCGGAGATGCCCTTTATAATGAAAGGCAAGTGGGGCTTGCATATGGCTATCAAATTGACCCTGAAGTTGCTTCAATAGGCGTCAGATTGGTCTATCAACAAGTCTCGTTCAGGGAATATGGCACTGTTAGCGGATTGACTGCTGACATGGGCATTTCAGCCAAGTTAAATAAGTTCACATTTGCAGGACACATATTTAACGTTTTACAAACTCGTCTTGCTGAATATGCTGATGAACGATTTGCGTCCCAACTTGCCTTCGGCGTAGCATATCAAAGCTCTGAGAATCTCACTTTAATGGCTCAGATTGATAAACCCCTCATTGGCAAACCAACATTCAGAATGGGAATCAGGTTCACCCCTACTGAAAAATGGCTTTTTGCAGTTGGGGGAGGGGGCTCGCCGTTCTATGGCACACTTGGTATCGGATTAAAGCTTAAAAATTTCAAGGCAGTCATGGGCATTGCTCAGCATCTTTATCTCGGCACCCAAGCCCACCTGTCAGTATTCTGGACATTTGGTAAGAAACAGGAACAAGGCAAGAAAGAATGACTATGTGGAGCGGCAATAGAATTGTAAGTCTTTTTGTCAGCGTATTACTGATTAGCATAATTGACATATATGCACAAGACACCATTAGAATCCAAGACGTTATTCAGGAAACCATTGAGGACCAGCCTGGGGCATCTGAGTTCAATACGTTCCTTGAAGAATTGGAACTGCTTAGGGAAAAACCCATCAATCTAAACAGAGCATCTCACAAGGACCTTGAGCAACTGGTTGAGTTCGGTCTGTTGTCGCCCCAGGACGTCCATCTTATAATCCAATACAGGAAAGAGATTGGACGATTTTCAGACGTAGGGGACCTGCAGGTAATCCTTGATAGTGCTACGTTCCAGAGAATATTACCCTTTGTTTCTGTTAAAAGCAATGTGTTCGTGCCTTCTGAACTGGGCAAGTATGTCCGCACAGGACGCCATCAAATAATAATCCGTGGACAGAGACTCTTAGAAAAACAAGCCGGATACTTCCTTCCCGAAACAGATTCACAGCGGTTCCTCGGCTCACCGTGGAGAATCTATCTTAGATACCAGTTCAGGCATAGCCTCATCTCTTGGGGGTTCACTGGCGAGAAGGACCCGGGAGAGCCATTTTTTAAGTATCCCAACAGCCCACAATGGTATGCACCTTGGAAAGGCTTTGATTTCTATTCAGCCTATCTGGAAGTGAAGCCGGGAAACGTTGTTAGAAGAGTGATAGTAGGGGACTATGAAGTCAGATGGGGGCAGGGACTTGTCGCTTGGACAGGCTTCGCCTTCGGAAAATCTTCCTACGTGATGACTTTCAAAAGAGTAGGTTATGAACTCAAGCCCTATACATCGGTCAACGAAACTAGATATCTACGAGGGGCAGCAACAACCATCCAACTCGGTCCCATCAGAACAACGCTTATAGCCAGTTCCAAATGGTTAGATGCCTCAATCCGAACAGTGAACGATTCTCTTGATGAAGATTCGGCTCTCATAGTTACTTACTTCAACGAATTTGGATACCACAGAAACTGGGATGAGATAGCTAGAAAACGAAACTTTAATCAAAAAATTATAGGGGGAAGAGTGGCTTATGAATTTACTGCTGGCAACATTGGGCTTCACGTTTTGCATACTCAATTTAGCATACCTCTCGGAAAAACCTACACAAAACTTTATAATATGTATGACCTCAGGGGAGATAAGTTAACGAATATAGGAGCCAGCTATGAACTGACTCTTGGAAGTTGGCATCTCTTCGGAGAAGCAGCACTATCATCACCGGGGAAATATGCCCTGTTAACTGGACTTCTCGCCGCTTTGGACAAACACACAGACATCGGAATAGTTTATAGGTACTATGACCCGCAATACAGACACGTAATAGGCAGACCATTCGGAGAATATTATCGGGGCTATAATGAAGAAGCCCTATATCTCGCTTTTCAGTTAAGACCTGTCAGGGCATTCATCATCAGTGCCTATCTTGACCTATACAGACATCCGTGGCTTAGATATGAACGAGACGCACCAACCAGAGGATATGACTACATTATCCGAGTGGAATATAAACCAGCCCGAAGAACTCAACTATACCTGCTTCTGAAAGACGAAACAAGAGAAGAAAACTACTGGAAGACCAGATATACACAGCCAATCGGCGAACTAGTCCCAGTTAGATACGGATACTTCCGAATCCACCTCAAACACGACATCAATAGAAACATCTCATACAGAGCCAGATTCCAAACATCCCTCTATCACGTTAAGCCAGACCAACCAGAACGGGGCTATATGCTATACAATGAGATAAAATATCGCTTTAACAAACCGACAATGACCCTCTACGGAAGGCTCGCACTCTTTGAAACAGACTCTTGGAGAACACGAATCTATGTCTATGAAACAGACGTCCTATACTACTTTTCTGTCCCACCACTTTACGGGCGTGGCTTCCGCTATTACATTATGGTTTCCTATTACGTCAACAGACATCTTACCTTCTGGGTCAGATTGGCACGAACACACCTGCTTGATAGAACATCCATCGGAAGCGATATAAACGAAACACAGGGTCCCAATAGAACAGAGATAAAACTGCAAGCCAGAATTAGGTTTTAATAAAGGCTTAATTCAATGAAAGTTTTATCTTACCTTTGCCTCTGAAATGCCAATTGTACCTCATGCCTGAATACATTTTAAAAACTGACAATTTAATCAAACGATATGGTGACTTTGCAGCCCTAAGGGGGATTAATGTTGCTATTGAAGAAGGCACGATAGTTGGGTTGCTCGGTCCAAACGGAGCAGGGAAAACAACATTTATAAGAATAGTGAATAATATCCTTGAACCGACCGATGGACAAGTGTTTTTCTATGATGAACCACTAACAAGAAAACATAATAAATTAATTGGATATTTGCCAGAAGAAAGAGGTTTATATCCCAAAATAAGTGTAGGCAACCAGATTGTTTACTTCGGAATGCTAAAAGGTCTAAGTAGGACAGAGGCGAAGCAAAAGGCAAGACAATGGCTTGAAAAACTAAATGCTCTGGATTGGTGGAACAAGAACGTTGGCGACCTGTCAAAAGGAATGCAACAGAAAGTTCAATTTGTAGTTAGCGTTGTCCATCAACCACGATTGCTAATCCTTGATGAACCGTTCACTGGCTTTGACCCTGTTAACCTTCAACTTATTAAAGGGTTAATTAGAGAAATTAATAACAATGGAACAACAATCATTTTGTCCACTCACAGAATGGAACAAGTGGAAGACCTATGTTCTCATATAATCTTCATTAATAAAGGGAAGGTATTGCAACAAGGAGAAATCAAAGAAGTGAAAAGGAAGTGGGCACGACCACTCGTCAGATTAAGAGTAGATAAATTGTTTGAAGACTCGGATATTAATGTAGTGAAGTCCACGCTTGGTGAAGACGGCTCGTGGGAAGTGTTTGTAGAATGGAATCATTCGCAAGTTCCAGAACTCGTGGAAACACTGATAAATAAAGGGATTAAAATTTATGAAGTTGAACCCGTTGAACCATCCCTTGAAGACATATTTGTTAATCTTGTAAAGGCTAAGGATGAGGAAACTGTTGATAGTGTTGGCATTTGAATACCTAAAGGACGTTAAGAAAAAGAGTTTTTGGATAGCCACTTTCGTCCTACCTTTAATTATCATAGGAATTGGATGGATAAGTACGAAAGTGAAAAGCATAGGCGAAGAGAGAATTGAAGTGTGTGTTGTTGATAAGACTGGAATTAGCCAGTTCATAGAAAACAAAGATAACATAAGTTTCAATAAATGTGAAGGAGCAGACACGTCAAAAGGCAAATATGTGCTTAGGGTTGACTGGGCAGGCGACAGTTTGATTTTTGCTACCGTGGAAAGCGAAGAAATGCCATCACCAGAAACCCTATCTGACATTAGAGAAACACTAACGAAAGCCTCTGAGAAATACACATTTGTAAACCAAGGCGTTCAAATTGATTCCATAATGGCAAAGGTGCCCAAAGTGATTGTTAATGTGTCATCGGGCAACAAATTAACATATTTCCTCGTGTTTGCTATTGCTTTTGTTGTAACTATAATTACTTATATTCTTTTAATAATGTATGGTACTGCTGTTATGAACGCTATTGTTGAAGAGAAACAAAGGCGGGTAGTGGAATTATTGCTTTCTTCAATGTCCTCATCAATCCTATTAACCGGTAAAATTCTCGCAATTATTCTTGTTGGATTCACTCAGTTAACCGTTTGGGTTCTAACGGGAATAATAATAATCAAGCAGTTTAATGCATTGGGTGGTTTAGTGCCTACGGATGCTGGCGATGATTTGAGTGGCATAATTGCAATGCTTGAAACTGTTATTGAAATGCCATTGCCCTTAATGATAGTGCTTATTGTTTTGTATATGCTCGGTGGAATGTTGCTTTATATTACGTTGTTTGCTGGTGTAGGTGCCCTTGTTAATGACACTCGTGAAGCCTCGGTGTTCACTTTCCCTATAATGTTGCCCATCATTGGCGGAACAATAGTTGTTATAAATCTTCTATCTGTTAATCCACAGGCTACGGTGGTTGGCATACTGTCTTATGTGCCCTTCACTGCCCCTGTCGTAATGCCTGCCAGATTACCATTTTCGCCTGCCCTCTGGGAAATAGCCCTTTCCCTTGTGTTGCTGTATGCCACTGTGGCAATAGCGTTCTGGATGGTGGGTAAGCTATTCAGGATTGGCTTATTATACACTGGTTCCAGACCAACCCTCAGAACTATCCTCAAATGGTTGAAAGCATAGTTAATCCAGACTCTTGAGTTGCGCATTTTTATTTTAAAGAACATACTGGTATACAGTTAGTTTGTCCTAAATTCAGGGTCTGCTTTTCATTTATGCAGAATTACCCTGTGTTACAAAGGTAGATAAAAATTTTTTATCAGTGTCAAAATTACAAAAAATTTTCATAACGCAAAATGCCCCAATTTTTGCTGAAAAACGTTGATATTGCTGGATTTTCTACTTGCCATATTGCGTAACTTAGGTCATAAATTTCATGTCCCGAATTCAGGGAAGCTCGATGGTTACTGGGATTGGTGCGTTTTGGATTCCGTAACTTGAGGTGGAGTGTTGATGAGGTTTTGAAGGAGTTGAGAGAGATAGGGAGGGAGTCTATGCCAGGGGTTGGCGAATAATGCTATGTCCAGGGGCACACAAAATATGCTTGTTAAGTTAGATATGGCAAAATACATATGGGTTTAAAACATGAGATTACGGTCTATAATTACATAATAGAGCAAATGTCAACATTATACTTGAACTACTTATCAACTGCCAACAGTGGTCTTGCTTAGGTTAGTATTCTTCTTAGTCTCTATCTCGCAACCTAAGTCTAAATTTATAGACTCCTTTTGCAGATATGTCATAATCTAAGTCTTCTGAATAAGCAATTAATGTGAAAGAGCAGGAAGTATCATCCCTTTTCAAGTCCTTTATTTCGCCCCATGTCTTATATTCAAGCATTTCCTCTCCATCATACTCTTCCTCGTCTAAGTATAATATCACTTCACTGGGAGCGGTGAACATATCAATGACAAAATCCACTACTTCTTCCCACCTGTCATACACTTCTTCATAATCTCCTTCCAGAAAATCCGAAATGTAGTCATACACAACTAGGTCAGTACCTTCTGAAGCAGGTAGCCCCATATGCCCATTTATTATATGTACTTCTGGGATGTCTGCATCTTCAGGATATTTCATTTCAAAGTCACCGACCTGTTCAACATGTACCTCAAGGTACTCCATTAGTTCCGTGAGAGGGTCAAAAGAAAAGTCAAAGCTCATAGCACCTAAATTTTATGTTCTACATCACAAAATTACAAATAATTTTGAATATATCCTCACGTTATTTCAAATATATCTTTTCAAACGCGGATGGGGACCCGTAAAAATAAATTTCATGAATATGTAGCAAGGAGCGTCCCTAAATAGGTTTTGATAGATTGAACCCTTTGCATAATTCCTCAAACTCATCTGCATGCAACTTAATTAGGAAACAAAATAACCTTAAAATGGCAAATAAGCCCTTGTTTGATAAGGAAAGTAATCAAAACAGAGATAAATATTATTCGAAATGTATTACAAATTTGACAGATTTTTAATTTGTGCAAAGGGCTCAGATTATTTTTTTAGCCTTTGCCATCGGCGTAAGTCAATATAGCGGATAATATCCTGAGCCTTTGGGTCAAGCAGTAGTGTATTTAGTTCTGACCAGTCCTTGTTTGTTAATTCATGGAAAGTGAGTCGCATTAATATGTTGATGATTTGGTTTAATATGGGTTTGTAATATGGTTGCTTTTGGAGGAGATACTTGGCTCGTCTTGAGAAGGTATGAATGTTATCTATTTTTCCTTGTTCGTATGATATAAGTGCTGCCAGGAGATACGCGAATCCAGCTAAGTCCTTAAAGTTATTTCGCAATGTGTTTCCTTTACCGTGAGTTAAGAACGGTTTAAGCCAATTGATAGCGTTGTCCCAGTTGCCTTGATAAAATAGGAGTTTAGCCATAGTGAAGTGTATATATGCAAAGTCCCAAGAGGTGTTAGGCAGTGTGTTAACCACTTCTCTTAGCAGTTTTGAGAAATCAAAATGTAGGGGGGCTCTACCTGTCATGTCGGAGAAGTAGAGTTGTGCTAGCACGTATGACCTCCTCAACTCATTGAGTTCTGTAAGAGGCATTTTAACATTAAGCATTTCCAATATCTTTTTTAAGAATAATTCTGCCGAATCTATATCTTTTGTTTCAGTAAGATGGATGATTAGATTAACTGTGATTGATGAGATTAGATGAGCAGTTGATGGTAGTAAGGAAGGGTTTTGAAGCAGAGTGTCTATTAATTGATAGGCTGTTTCTATGCCTTTGCTATAGTTGTCCTTGAGCCCCTGTCCTATTAAGACATTTTGAATATATAAGTATTTTGTTAGTAGTGAAGCGTTACTGGATGGCTGTTTGGGATTTATAGTGCCTCGGATATTCTTCTCATTTAATCGTCCGCCCTCTGCTTGATATTTGTTTAATAAACGGTCAAAATTTATAGCGTAGGTAAGCCAGTGTTGAAAATCGTTAATGACGTCCAAACCTATGGTAGCGAAGTTTTCAAACTGTAAATTATTATTTTGCCATCTTCTGAGTAGTCGCAATAGCAAGTGCAGAGCATAAATCACTATCCCGTGGTAGCCTATTTGACGGGCAATTTCAATAGTGGTCATTAATAAGCTGTAAGACTCTTCATATAATCCTTTGTCTATTAAAACGGAAGAGTTGATTATGTTTTGTAATAGTTCGTATTCTTTAAGTTGACGTGGATAGAGATGAGCCAGAGCCTCCATAATGTTAGCATATAGTGTATTATTGGCTATTGATATGTTGCAAGTGGGATGTTTCTTTTTAAATTCTTGAATAGGAATGGGTTGCTTGCTGATATTTCGCAATATGAATTTGTATAGGTCTGAGACATAAGTGTTTTTTCGCCATCGTTGCAGCCATCTACCCACGAACTTACGCTCGTTCTCGTCAAGAGAACGTATTAGTGTAATAACAGGATGTTCTTTACCCATCCCTTTTTTACCACAAAAATAACAATCTATTATTTTGTTTACCATGTTCCACCTGCTCCTCCTCCGTTAAAGCGTCCCCCTCCAAATTCTATGTTGTCTGTCTCTTCCTTCTTCTCTTCCCAAAAATGAGATAAGGGTTGTGTTCGGGGTATTTCACCATTAGAATGTTTACTGTCTTTTAAGAATCCTGAACGTGATAATAATAGTGCCAATGAACTGCCGATACTCATCACAACAGTAGAAAAAAGTAGTGTACTCCAATGGATATGTTCCATTCCAAAGCCTTTTAAAAACAAATACCCACTTAACACATTTATAATAAACAGCAAAACCAGTTTTATTATCCTAATTACAGGACGTTTACCTCCGCCGAAGAAAATACCTAGGATGAACCCAACAAATCCTAACAGAACCAATTCAAATATGCCAATGGATTTCTTTTCTTGTTCTATTGAAACTTCTTCTTTGCTAAGTTTATTTACAATTGCTATTACTGCTTTATTGATTCCTGAGTAGTACTCGCCTTTTTTAAACTCAGGTATTATAACCTGTTCTATTAATCTTTTTACGATAGCATCTGGTAGTTGGCCTTGTATACCTCGCCCAGGGGCAATAAATATCGCACCCTTCTTCCCTTGATGCATGGGTTTTATTACAATAACCACTCCATTGTCCAAGCCTTCGTATCCAACGCCCCAACGTTCTCCAATTTCATTGGCGTACATACTAATCTCCATATTACATAAATTGCTAGTGGTAATAACTACTATTTGTATTTTTTGAGAATCATTTAATAGTCTAAGTTTCTTTTCAAGATTCTCTTTTTCTTGTATTGTTAAGAGACTAGCAAAGTCGTTAACAAATGTGCTTGTCGGTTCTGGAATGCAATTGGTTTCCCCCAAGGTAGAAAGGTAGTAGATTAACAATATGAATCTGAAGAATTTAGTAAATAATTTCATCTGGCAGTTCATTTATGTCATCATCTCTTCGTGGAAAATATGTTGACAGAGCGTCTCCTGCTTGCTTTATTCCAGCTACAATCCCTGATACTATATCTCCTTTTGTAAAATGCGCTTTCATTTCCTGTGCTGTCTTCTTCCAGAAATCATTTCCTACTTTCCTATGGATACCTATATCCCCAATAATAGCAAATTTTCTGTCCTTAATGGCAACATATATAAGGACTCCGTTTCGTTCCTTGGTTTCAGTCATGCCCAATTTCTCAAAACTTTCTATAGCTCTTCTGAGTGGCTCCGAGGGGCATCTCTCTTCCATAAATACCCTTATTTCAGCTGAGGTTTTCTCCTCGGCTTCTTTAATAGCCCCTGTGATAATTAGTTCTTCTTTTTTTGATAACATTTTAGTGTTGCTTTAATTACTTGTAAGTGGAAGTGCTATGTTAGAATACTACTTGTGGCGCTTTCTCCGCACCCTTATCTGCTTCAAAATATGGATAAGGTTCAAATCCAAATGTTGATGCCAACAAAGCACCTGGGAACTTTCTTACTAATGTATTATATTTTCTTACCGCTTCATTATACTTATTTCTGGCAAATGCAATTCTGTTTTCAGTGCCTTCTAATTGAGCCTGTAACTCTAAGAAGTTTTTATTCGCTTTTAAGTCAGGATACCTCTCAACTATCAGTAATAATTTTGACAAAGCAGTGGTCAACTCTCCTTGTGCTTCCATGAATTTCTTGATTTGTTCAGGAGATGCATTACTTCCAAGTGTAATTTGTGTGGCTTTAGCCCGCGCCTCAACCACCTGTATTAAAACATCCCTTTCATGTTGAGCGTACCCTTTCACTACATTAACTAAATTAGGTATTAGGTCCGCACGCCGCTGATACTGAACTTGCATATCACCTATAGCGGTTAATATACCCTCCTCATAAGAAACCATTTTATTATACACACCAGTTATCCAAAAAATCATTATGGCACCAATTGCCAACACCCCAGCAACATTAACCCACTTCCTGTTCATGACCATCCGTTTATATAGCTAAATAAAAGCGGAACCTTGTGTCTGTCAAACGAAAACAAGAAAATTATTATAATTCAATCTCAATCTATCAACTCAAAAGACATTGAAATTACTGATGTTTAACCTTATCTGCTATTAAATTTTGTTATCACGTTTCGCTTGTTTGCTTTAGTGCTACATAACTCTTTGTCCTTTAAAGCCTAAGTCTTCTATTTTAGTCTCCTAACCATATGGCTTCTGAATTCTATTTCGTGGTCCATTGCCACAGTGTTATACTTATACTTTTCTGGTAACTCACAAAGAGGATGATAATCAATTGATTGTCATATAAACAGTAGTTCTTACTTTTGTTAATATATAAAGATTAGAGGACGACATGTACTTAGAGATATTTGAAAGATAACTACCTGTAAAAAATAAGTTAGATGCAATGAAGCAACTATGTTATCAAAAAACAATTTGCTTTATGATGATAGCGAGTGCGGTAGTAATAGTATTGCCATTTTGTAAGAAAGATGAGAGATTGAACAGAATGAAACCTGAAGTATTGCGATATATTCAGCCTTTCAAGGATAGTTCTGTTTTTTATAAGAAGATTCCTCCCAACGCACCCGTTGACCCTAATTCAACAAAGATGATTCGAAATCTGTTGAGAGATGCATCGGATGGAATAATCATTGCTGTTAAAGAGTGGACTGTTCCTGTGTATTATGCTTCACCGGACGACAGACGATACGATGTTAAGCTGACAGCCTCGTGGGCACCCGCTAAGAAACTGTTGGATGTCCCTATCCCTGATTATGCGGAGCCGGACCCTTCTGACGATGGACACATGGTTATAATAGATACTTTTGAAGGTTGTATATATGATTTTTGGCGTGCAAGGAGGCGCTTCGGCAAATGGAAAGCTTCGTGGGCAAACGCTATTCCCATAGAGAGCGATGGCATTTATGATTATGGTTATTCAGCTCGGGGCTCCGGATTTTCCTTGTTACAAGGCGTTATATGGCCTCATGAATTGGAACAGGGATACATTCCTCACGCACTTATTTTTAGCTTTGACTATACTAAGAGTGGCGGTCCTGTACCTCCGGCTACAGAGAGCGATGGCGATACTGATGACCCATATGCCATTCCAGAAGGAGCACTCATTCAACTGAACCCAAGCCTGAATCTTGATTCCCTCGGATTAACAGGATATGAAAAAGTCATTGCCAAAGCTTTGCAGGAATATGGAATGTATTGCGCTGACGATGGAGGAGGCTTGCAACTATATGCAATAAATCCCATAAGCGTTAAGACAGAAAATAATCCTTATGCTAATATATGGGGAAATGAAACTTATGTGTATTTAAAGAACATACCCATTGATGCTTTTAGAGTAATCAAATTACCTTCCCAATACACTCCCCAGCCCCAACTAATTCAAAACAGATGTGCAAAATTTAAGCTATAATGCTATTAAGCAGTAAAACATATATGGTAGAACACCCAATTTATCATATTAAGCACACACGTATTGACTCAAAAAATGTATAATTATTAATAATTTTGATGATTTTTTTACACATAAGATAATTTTATGTAAATTTGTAAAAAAAATAAAACATGAGATACACAAATCTACTTTGGCGGTTAGGAATAGGTACATTAGCAATTGCGTTTTTTGTACACGTACAGGCACAGGAAAATATTACAATAGAGGAACCAGAACCATTGCATCTGCCTCAAAACGCATTGACATTGCGGACATTTAATGATACGCTTGAAATAATGCGGGAACAATACCGGTGGGACCCCGTAGTAGGAGTATGGGTACCGGATTTTGTGTGGACATATACATACGACCAATGGGGATATATAACATTTAGTCAGAGGAAACTTTGGAATGGCACCACTGAGGCATGGGTTAATTCATCAAGGTCATTTTTCAGATACGACTCCTTAGGATACCTCCTTCATGAAGCCCACGAATACTGGAATACAACAGATGCACGATGGGAAAAAGATTATAGATACGACTATTTCTATTCACGTTATGGGACAACTGTTGGCATACGGGAGCCTGCCATCCATAATGCCATAATATTCCCTAATCCTGCCAGCAAGTATATTTTTATTGAGCAGCCAGGAGAATACACACATGTAACCAGAGGAGTAATCTATACAACACAGGGACAAGCAGTAAAAACATTTACGCTATCAGAAATAAACATACCTATTTACATTGGCGAGCTTACCCCAGGGCAATACTTGCTTGTCCTATACAATGAAGGCAAACCGATTTATAGGTCCCGCTTTGTTAAGAGGTAGGAATGGACCGTGTTGTTTAGCTTGGTTATCATATCTTAGGAGCATAGTAAATATGTTGTATTTTATATAGTTTGATGTGTTGAATAGCGTCTAATAGGGGGCGTCAAAAAACTTTTTTCTTGTAATGAACGTTATTCATAAGTGGTATGTTGCGGTTCCTTGTACCTGACTTACGACCTCAAAATCTGCATGAACCCCGCTACTGGTAAGGGATAGATGCATATTGCTTTGTG
>JAJRPU010000084.1 GCA_024280615.1 Bacteroidota bacterium
ATGTCAATAATAATTTTCCCCTTGCAGGAATACACTAATCCAACTACAAGTAAAACAAAGAGAAGTCTTTTCATACGGACTTAATAGCGATTTATTCAACAATTTTGAGTGTGAAAGAGAATAGAGTTTTGCTCTGTCCGAATCCCGGCACGTTTGCCAACTCAAAAACAATATTATCTTTCTGGGCTTGAAGGGTTGTTATGCCCATCATTGAAGCGTAGTTAGTCACGTTCCAACCGTTGTCCAGAAGATGCTGATGCAATTGTTTTACAAGTTGCTCGGTGTCAGTTCCTTGTGTGATTGAGTAAAAGTAGTTAACAGAACCGTTTTCATAAGAGGTAAACATAGGTTTCAAGTCAAGGCTTTGAGCGATTTGGTCGGCTATTGGTTGCAATGTGTTCAAAACATAGTCGTAGTTCCAGATTTTACTCTCTGCAAAATTTCTCAAGGGAGCGACGTGCACTGCTATGGTCGGTGAAACACTCTTGGGTGTCATAGAAATTTCAATCAGGATGGATGGTGGTTTTATAAACTTCATTTCATAGCCTTGGGCAAGTGCCAACTGGTCAGTCATCTCGGCTAACTCATAAACAAGCAAATCCGGATGATTTTTCCTTATGGTTTCAAAAGTTTCGTTAACAATATCTGGGACGGGTAGGTCCTTCACGTCCGGACCGGTGTATGTCTTAAGACAGAAATCGGGCTGTTTTGTTTCGTTAACTTTATCAAGCATTTGAGCAACTTGATCAGGGAAGGTAAGTTGATTTAAAATATTGCATAATTCGTCAGAAGAAACTTGTGTTTCTGTTCTTTCCAGAATTACATATTCAGTCCCAAAGTCCCCGGATTCCGACTCAGTTCCTGAAACATCTGTTCTGTCAACGTTTTCATAAGACCCAGTTGGCTCAGTACCTTCATTATCCGACGACCCACAGGATGCTAAAAACAGCCCGCCTAAAAGAAACGCAATTAGCAAAGACCGTTTCCCTAAGCTTGTTTCTCTCATACACTCTAATTTTACCGCAAATTTATGGAAACAGAATTAATCAGAAGGAAAGGCATTATTGGTGCAATTATATTAGTGTTTTTAGGTCTTTTAGTTATTCTGGTGTTTGCTTTCAGAAGGGATATTTTGTTCTGGGTAGCGGCATTGGGTTGGATAATAGGCATCTCAGGTGTCGTATTCCTAGCTATCTTCTCTTTTGGGTGGCGTGGCGAAGTAGCCAAACTGTCAATAGGATTAATAATCCTAACAACTGCTTTTATTATCTCGGCATTTCAGATTATTGACCTTCGCAAATCCTACGAACTAAAACACTTTGGCAGGGAAACAGTGGCGGTCATAGTTGAAGTGGACCTTGGACCATGTTGGGTATGCGACCAGGGAAATGCAGTTAAAATTAGGTTCAAAGACCACAAAGGAAGGGTTGTGGAATACTGGCATCCGTGTGATCAATGCATATTTGCGGACAGTGTTATCGTGAGATATAGCACTCTGGACCCTCATCTGAACGAAATTGTCAGAACACTACCCTGAAGCATTTCTCAGTGCTTGCTTATGTTTGCAGTATGAAGCCGATTGTTGTCATAATGGCTGGTGGGAAAGGGACGAGGCTCTGGCCCCTCTCTACTCAGAGCAAGCCCAAGCAGTTTCTTGATTTGCTAAACACGGGCAAGACCCTGTTGCAGGATACCGTATCACGAGCGAAACACATTACTTCTTCTGAAAGAATATACATTATTGCCCCTTCTGAATATGAACATCTTATAAGGGAACAGGTCCCGGAAGTGAATCTCATAGCCGAGCCGATGCCCCGTAACACAGCCCCCACAATAGCGTATGCACTAACCTACTTCCTTTCTCAAGGAGAAGACCCTCAAACTGTAATGGTTGTCTTGCCAGCGGACCACTATGTTGACGACGCCAACCAATGGGCTAAGGCTCTCAACATCGCTATTGATTACGCACAAGAAAACATGGAACTGGGAACCATAGGGATTGAACCGACATATCCCGCAACTGGTTATGGATACATACACATTGCAGACCCTATAATCCCGGAAAGAGGACTGTTTAAAGTTAAAACATTTACAGAGAAACCGCCGTTGGAACTGGCTCGTAAATTCGTGGAAAGCGGTGAATACTTCTGGAACTCGGGAATGTTTATCTGGAGACTGGATGCCTTGAAAGAAGCCTTTATCCTTTATGCAACGGACATTTGGGACATCTGCTCTGAACTTAAAGATTTCAACGACGTTTCATTAATAAAAAAGATATTCATGGCTTGCCCAGCCACATCCATTGACTATGCAATCATGGAAAAAGCAAACAATGTCTTCGTTGTGAAAGCCACGTTTAAATGGAGTGACTTGGGCAGTTTCAAAGCCATCTATGACCTTCTGCCTCACGACAAAGCAGGAAACGCCATCATTGGCAAAGCAGTGGTTACAAACACTCATAATAGTCTGATAATAAACACTTCGGAAGATAGTGTTCTGGCTGTGTCCGACGAACAAGACAGAGTAATCATCAGAACTCACTCTGCATCATTAAATACCAATATCAATTCTGGAGAAGATATTAGAAAGATTTATAAAGAAGTCTCTGAACAATTCCCCGACTATGCATAAGTCTAAACTGCCAGACGAAGGAATTACCATTTTTGCCCGAATGAGTGCCCTTGCCCGAAAACTAAATGCTATCAATCTTGGACAAGGATTTCCCGATTTCACGCCCGATAAGGAGATAATTGAACACATAAGGCAAGCGTCATTAAATAGTACACATCAGTATGCCCCAATGAAAGGCAATGAGAAATTAAGACAACTATTAGCAGAAAAAATAAATTACTTTCAAAAAACGAATTTAACAGAAGACAATATTACAATAACTGCTGGAGCAACACAGGCAATCTTTTGTGCCATCACTGCTTTTGTCCATCCGGGAGATGAAGTAATCATTTTGGACCCTGGATATGATAGTTATCGCCCCTCTGTGCTTTTCAACAGTGGTGTTCCTGTTCCCGTACTGTCCAGCCCTCCGCTATTCAAGCCAGATTTCAACAAAATCAAGGATGCTATAACGGACCGAACAAAGGTAATCATAGTAAACACGCCCAACAATCCAGGAACACATATCTGGACCAGACAGGACTGGGAAGCACTTGCAGAAATTCTCTCAAATAGAGAAGACATTATTGTCCTGAGTGATGAAGTCTATGAACACATTGTTTTTGATAGCAGAAAGCATGTCTCAATTCTCTCAATAGATGGACTTAAACAACGGGCTATTGCGGTTTATTCCTTTGGGAAGACCTTTCATGCCACAGGTTGGAAAATAGGCTATGCCGTTGCTCTGGAACCAGTTATGACGGAATTTGATAAAATTCATCAATATGTTGTTTATGCTGTAAACAATGTTATGCAGGAGGGATTGGCTTCATACCTGGAATGGGTTAAACAAACAAAAGGGTTTGATTCCCTTGACCAGAGCCAGCTTTTTGAAAAGAAAAGAGATTTTCTTTATAATGCCCTTATCAACACTGGGCTTCAACCAATCAAACCGGAAGGAACCTATTTCATGCTTGCCGACTACTCTGAACTTTCACAAAAACCGGATATGGAATTCGTGATTGACTTAGCCCATCGGGTTGGCGTGGTTACCATCCCACTTTCCCCACTGTTTATTAAATCCCCAGAAAACCTAAGAATGATCAGGTTTTGCTTCGCTAAACGAGAAGAGACTCTTCAACAGGCTGTTGAGAAATTGTCCCTGCTATGAAAGTGACCATTGTCCAGTTTGCCCCTGAATGGCACTCGCCAGAAGAAAACAGGCAGAAACTCTCGGAAATCCTATCGTCTGTAAAAGACACGGACCTGATTGTCTTGCCCGAAATGTTTACCACTGGCTTCACTATGAACCCAGAAGCAGTTGCAGAAACCATTGACGGATCAACGACACAGTGGCTCATTAACCAAGCCCGAAAACACAACAGTGCCATTGTAGGGTCTATCGTAATAAAGGAAAACAACTGCTTTTATAACCGTATGATTTTTGCAACGTCAGAGGGAATTCTGGATTACTATGATAAAAAACACTTATTCGTCTTAACACAGGAACCCCAAATGTATTGCCCCGGACGGGAAGTTAAAATAGTTGAATGGAGAGACTGGACAATTCGCCTTGCTATATGTTTTGACTTACGGTTCCCACACTGGTTGTTTAACCGCAACTATGCCTATGATTTGCTTCTTATTAGTGCGTCGTGGCCCCACAAACGAATTGATGCGTGGAACGCCCTGCTTAAAGCCCGTTCAATAGAAAATCAAGCCTATGTTGTTGCGGTCAACAGAGTGGGTTCAGACCCATCTGAATTTTACTCAGGATTTAGTGCCGTGTTAGATTACGCAGGAAATACAATTGTTCAACTGGCATATTCAGAAACGGTGGTAACCGTCGGGCTGGACAAACAAGATATGCTTAAATTCAGAGAAAAGTTTCCCTTTGTCAAAAGTGCTTCCAGACAAGATATTTAGAATGCTGACATAACTTTGTGGGTCGTATGAATCCAATACGAATCTTTTGGTTTTATGTTACGGTTGGACTATTGAGCATAGGCTTCTCTATTGTGTACGAACTATATCTTGAAAACGTGCTTCCCTTCAAATTCGCTAAGTTCTCAATGCTCTTTGAAGTTCCAGAAAAACCAGAAGAAAAACTTATAAAAGAATTGCAAAAATTCGTTGACGCAGACACTCTCATTGTTGAAAAAGCCCCCGAAGACACTGTCAGACTAAGGC
>JAJRPU010000085.1 GCA_024280615.1 Bacteroidota bacterium
AGGAGGGAGTTTACTCCGGAGGGCTGGCGAATAACGCCGGTGTCCAGGGGCACACAAAATATGCTTGTTAAATTAGACATGGCGAAATACATATAGGTTTAATATGGGAGATTGCGATAAAAAATTTGGGGGAAATGGAACGTGGCAGCAGACAATCAGCCAATTTTGCCCAAATAGTATATACTAGCCATGATTAACATATCACAAGAATATTTATCTTCCAACTCGTTTCAATCTCCACAGCTTCAATAAATATGCATCTTTACTAGGGGCATAGCACACTGCTATAAACTTACCATCGGGATATAATAAACCGTATTTAATTCCACATGCTCCTAAAGTTTGCTCATAAGCTCTAACTGGGAAAATAGCCACTCTTTTAAAAGTGGAATCAAACACTTCTATGAATTTTTCTCCGTATCCATTGATATTTGAATCCATATTCTTCACCTTGTATTTGTAAAGTACATACAAGTAATTTGAATCGCTTGCTAAACTGTATATAACAAAATTAACCTGCATTTTGTCATCTGTTAATAATGTGCTGATGCGCTCCTTTGGGAAGGGTTCAATATGCGATGGTCCAGACAATTCAACAAGCACCTTTCCGGAATAGACGTCATATATTTCTTTTCCTATCCCAGGTGTAAAAAGCAGTTTGTCTTGAAATCTTGCAAACATGGGTGCAGAATATAGTGCTACTAATTGCTTGCTTAATTGTTTTGACATTTTATCTCCCAAGGGAATACAATTATTAAACGTGTCTTTATCAATTGTAAATCCACAGAATTTGCTCACTTTACCAGTGTTTAATGTTCCGATTAGGCGGCGTGGCGACAGCCTGCTATAGAACCAGACATCTTGTGCCCAATAAGTTATGTATAGTGAATCATCAATTATTCCAGCAGTTCCCGGGTCAACAAACGCTTCGGCATACCAAACGCTTCCCCATGTCTTTTCATCTGCTGTAACGGGAATTAATCGTTTGACGTTGAGTAATGAATCAAACACTATAACTAAAGAAAATACATATGAAGTATATGAATGTTTGGGTTTTTTGTATCCTTCCAAATCGGTGCCTTGCATTGTCTCCTTTACGAGTTCAACCGGGATAAACAATTCAGCACTTCCTCCAGCCCATATATTTCCTTCTGAATCGGTATCAAAACTGCCTAAGACTATTGAACCTCTCCCAACATCTTTCATTACTTTGAAATATTTTAGAGCTGATAGACAGTGCTTAGGGGAGGGAGCAAAAAACTTACAAAAAAGCTTAACGGCTTCTATATCATTTATACATATACCCTTTCCCCATTTTCCAGTCTTCAAGTTAAACCATTGCAAACAAGAAGGGTCATAATTATAGAACAGCGCCTTGTCATCAACAACTAAATCAGGATTATAATACGTGCAAAGGTCAGTAATACTATCGTTACATGGTAAAGGCACCTCCCTCTCCAATTCAAAATTAAAGGTATTTGCCCCAAGAGATTTAGCCAAACCTGTTAAATATCGCCATTTAACTTCATTGCAAAACAAGACTTCATCACCATACATTAAAATTGCAAAGACCAAACCATCGCCAATGTTTAAAGTGTATTTTTTTACAAGGTGCCCAGTTGTATCCCATATAATCCCATCTATCTGGTCGCTTATCAAATCATAATACTTGCCCAATAGGAATGGCAACAGGCTATCTGGATATCTACGTGGAATGCGTTTTCTGTTATCAATAATAAAAACAAATTTTTCGTGAACACGTTTTGTACTTAAAATGTCTTTTATTGAACCCCTGAGTTGTGGCATGTAGGTCAACTTACCACCAATAGGGTCTGGAACAACAAATACCCACACAGCATATGGCAATTCATTTCCTAAGTATTCTCTCAGTTCAGAGCGAATTTCCCTGCCATCCCACGGACAAACGTTCATCCTTTGCCAATCTATCTTCTGGGCAAAGAGAACGTGAGTAATAATTACCCAAAAATGGGCAAGGAGAAGCCCTCTGAAGACCCTTCCCCACCCTGTATAATTACCCTTACAAAATATCATTGTTGCACAGTTTTTATTTGAAGTGTCCCATTCTTAGAATTTATACACACGCAAAAAATTTCCCTCTTTAGAAGAGACAAAAAGATAAAACAATCGTTTTCTTAAATCAATAACTGACTTTCCAAACACACAAGTTATTTGGTCAGCCCAATCATGCGCCCGAGAAACACATGCTTTAAATGCGTTTAAACTATCAACAGGTAATGCGCCTATGCCTTGCCAGTTCTTGTTATAAAAATGAATATAAGTTGAGCCGAAGCGGTTGTAAAGGATAGCTGATTGTCCCTTATAATTGACAGCATCTATCAGGAAAAATGGCATCTTTTTCGGATTATTGCCTCGCAGTATTATGTCTTTAAATTTAACATATTTTCTTTTAGAATTTTGAACAACTTCTAGTTCATTTTTCACCTTTAGCTCTCCAACTTTACCAAATTCAGGAGACAAAAGCGTAGGAAATATATAGTAATTTCCGTCTATATCAATAAGCTTGGCTCCCGATTCAGAACCCAATAAGAATTGACGAAAATTACGAAAGGGACCATAAACTGTATCAAAATTCATAAAACCTTGTTTTATTCTGTCTATAGCATAAGAAACAACAGATGGTGTGTACTTCTTTTTGAATGCATATCTAATTTTGCAGGTGATGGGGAGCAAGTAACATATTGTTCTATCAAATTTCCAATCATAATTTACAGTAGGAAACAGAATTTTAGTACCTTCAACGAACAGAAAACTTTCCGGGTCACTTAAAATATATCTTTCATAAGGCTGTGGTAACTCTTTAGGCGGTGTAGCCCACCACTTCAAATCATTTATTATCAGACTATCATCTGACAGAGTGTATCTAGCTATACCAAACATACCATAAGCACAATAACCCCATGTATGAGCAGTTTTCAATGTTCTCTTCTCTCCTTCCACATTAATATATGTCATATCTGTTTCAAAAGGACACGGTGCTTCGAAAGTAGCAGTCAAATAAAGTAATGAATCATCTGCCTGCACTTCAACTAATCTAAAAGCAGGTCTATTCCACGATGGTGGATATAACCCCATTCTTCTCGCTATATTTTTGACACTGTCTGACCAAGCCATATGATTTATAAAGTACTTAAGTGCTTCCTCATATTTATATTCCCATAGAACTTGCATCTTACCAGTCTTCGTATTAATAAAGTAAAGTTTATTATCACCTCTCTCAATTCTTACTATATCACCGGAAGGTAATAGCACCGTCGATGATAGGTGAGAAAAAACAATACTATCAGGTAGAGACATCTTCTTAATCAACTTAAAACCCTCACTAACCATTGGTATCATTATATTAGTTACACTTTCAGTTTTTAAATGAACCCAATCATAAACCTTACTTCTATAAAGTGAGATGGCGTCTATTTTCATAGTACTAGTGTATCTACATTTATCTTCCAACTCTTGCCATAAAACTCTGTATAACGTGTCACTAAACACGTAATAATTTATCGTGTCAACAACTGGTATCCTCAAAATACCATTGATAAAATATTTAATTCGCTTATCGTTTCTTTGTGTTAAATATTCATCAAATACCCAAATGACTCTTGTAAAGGGATAAGTACTTCTGATTCTAAAAAATGTAGTATGTACCAAGTGAGCCATGGTATGCTTATCAACAGCAGTATTGACTAGCACAAGAATATATGCATCGTCATTTATGATATCATTATTAACATGTTTGGAAAGTAATGAGATATCAATTGTGCATTTCTCCTTCGGTAGTATAGATTGGGCGGGACCCCTCAATCCAATGAGGAGCCCCACACCCAAGTACCAGTATTTTATACACCTATTAAGCATGTTAAGTGTTTTTTGAACGATTTATTCTACGGGAACTATTAACAGCCCTTCACCGTCTGGTACAACTTGCCAACCCGGCAACTCCCATTCACCAAACTCATTTTGAAATGCTTCCGGAGGCAAGTCATCACCATTAGCATCTGGCAAAATGACGGCATATCCCACAAACTGAGGTTCTCCATTAGTAATATCATATACAACTACACCTCCAGCACATAGGCCACATCCTCGTCCGCATCCAAGGATTTTTTGCATTAGGTCCCATCTTCTTGTACGCAATTTAGTTAATCCACCTGGCATATAATAAAATACTTGAAGGTAGGTTCTACCATCACGATGAACTATGCGCTTAGTAGAAACAGTGTTCCAATAGTCATCAGAAGTTTTCCCATTAGCAGTAGTACCACAATCTTGAGCAAAAGTCTCATTCGCAATCACAAAGCCAATTAACACAGCAAATAAAAACACTATTCTCCTCATGGTTCAACAATTTTAAAAGTTTTTCACTTTATGTTCTGTTCACTTCACTTTCCCACGTCCAACGCCTCCCTCCGGATGAGCCTTCCTTTGAGGGAAAAGCCCTGAGTAACACAGGGGTCCGGCGCCCCTGCGGGGAACCAAGTTCCCTGTTGTTCACTAAAAATTGGTACGATTTGTGGGAACTGATCCCCAAAACTACTTCCCTCTTCACCAGAACGTGCACCTGCCGTATAGAAGGCATCGGATTGATTTTGACAGTTGCTTGCTCTGACTTGTTTCAAGACAGAAACATACATTTATCAAAATTTTACCTAAATTGCCAGAAACCCTTGATTTACTGTGTGTGTGTGTGTGTGTGTGTGTGTG
>JAJRPU010000086.1 GCA_024280615.1 Bacteroidota bacterium
ATCAACACGCACGACCTTAACTCAATAATGGCAATAGGCGAGAAAATAGTGTTTATTTACAAAGGTCATAAGTGGTGGGAAGGCAATAGTTCAACTATTCTAAATGCTGATGTTAAGGAATTGCAGGAGTTCTTGGAGTCTTCAATCATAATTCGTAAATTAAAAGGGAGATAAGTTTCATCTAATTTTGTTATAACTGTAAAGCAAACAAAATAGGTATGTCTGAACTTGCTGATTTCACAGTGCCCCAATCGGTAAAAGACAGAATTCCGCCAATAGCCAGAAAGCCAATTGAGTTTGACGTATATGCCGATCTGGTTGCTGATGAGATAAAAATTCAATTATACCGTGATTTGTTGGTGCCCAGACTCATTGAGGAAAGGATGCTTTTAGCACTACGGAAGGGTCAAATAAGTAAGTGGTTTTCCGCATGGGGTCAGGAAGCCATTTCAGTAGGTGCCACAAGGGCAATGCAATCGGATGAGTGGCTTTTGACTATGCACCGAAATCTTGGTGTATTTACTACTCGTGGGGTGCCTCTACATACACTGTTCGCTCAATTAATGGGTAAGGATACTGGATTCACAAGAGGCAGAGAACGGTCCTTCCACTTTGGGCTTAAGCAATTCCACATAGTTGGTATGATTAGCCATGTTGCCGCTAACCTGCCTGTCGCTGACGGAATAGCCCTTGCCAATCAATTAAAAAAAGCGGGGAAGGCAACCCTTGCATTCACCGGGGAAGGGGCAACTAGTGAAGGGGATTTTCACGAGGCTGTGAATATAGCTGCATCTTGGGAACTGCCGGTTATTATCTTCATAGAAAACAATGGATGGGCTATTTCTACGCCATCAAACGTGCAATATAAAGGTTACTATTTTGCTGAGCGAGCCAAGGCATACCACGTGCCGGGAATAACTATTGACGGCAATAACGTGTTGGCTGTCTATTCAACAGTTAAGGAATGGGCTAAGAAACTCAGAGAAACCAATAAAGGTCCAGTTGTTATTGAGGGCATAACATTTCGGGTTAGGGGACACGAGGAGGCTTCCGGAACAAAATATGTGCCTAAGGAACTGATTGAATACTGGCAGAGGCGAGACCCTGTATTAACTTACGAGCAGTGGCTTCTGGACAAGGGTTATTTATCTGAAGAACAGGCACAGGACATAAAGAAGCAATTAAAGGAAGAGATAGAAACTGCATTAAGCAAAGCACTTAAAGACGCAACACCCGAACCTCAAACACAAAAACTCTTTGAAGTTTATGCACCTTCTCCTGAGTCAGTAACGAAGGGTATTCCACCGGACCCACACGCTCAAACACGAGAGATTAGATATGTTGATGCTATCAAAGAAGGACTATATATCGCAATGAAAAGGCACAACAACTTGATTTTGATGGGGCAGGATATAGGCGAATATGGTGGTGTTTTTAAGGTTACTGAAGGGTTTATTAAAGAATTTGGCGAGGAGAGGGTTCGCAATACACCACTGTGCGAATCAGGGATTGTAGGTGCTACCCTTGGACTATCCATAGCCGGTTGCAAAGCGATGGTTGAAATGCAATTTTCTGACTTTGTCAGTTATGCGTTTACACAGATAGCGAATAACCTTGCCAAGATATACTGGCGGTGGGGTCAAAATGCAGATGTGGTAATCAGGATGCCTACCGGGGCTGGTGTCGGTGCCGGACCATTTCATTCTCAATCCACAGAAGGCTGGTTCGCACATATACCCGGACTTAAAATAGTTTATCCTTCAACCCCTTATGACGCCAAGGGATTGCTACTAGCTTCTTTTGAAGACCCTAATCCAGTTATGTTTTATGAACATAAATTCCTGTATAGAAGCCTGAAAGGAGAGGTTCCAGAGGGATACTACACTGTTCCAATAGGAAAAGCAAAAGTTGTGAGAGAAGGAGAAGACCTGACTATTATAACCTATGGATGGGGCGTCCACAAAGCCCTTGAAACAGTTGACAAACTGAATATAGATGTAGAAATCATAGATTTGAGGTCCCTGTTGCCTTATGATAAAGATGCCATAGCACAAAGTGTTAAGAAAACAGGCAAGGTGCTTATTCTGTATGAAGATACACTTTCCTATGGAGTGGGTGCTGAATGGTCCGCATTCATTAGCGAAAATCTATTTGAGTATCTTGATGCACCTATTGTCAGGGTTGCATCAGCTGATATTCCAGTACCCTTCGCATCTTCCCTTGAACAGGAATTCCTGCCATGGAACAGACTTAAAGATGCTCTTGAAACACTTGTGAAGTATTAACCTGCAAAGCGATATCCTGTTTATGTATCTTAAGCACATTGCATTTATCACCTGTAAATGTTAAATACACAATGCCCTGCTGACCAGCCAGAATTAACTTTATTAGATAGGTATAAGCATTTATTTTGTGGACTTGATTTGTTTTGTAGTGGTTTTATTACACAATATGTTTACTCTCATAAAATACCTTGAACCATGGGTCAAAAAAGTATTGTGAGTGCTTCCAAATGTCTTTTATTAGCTATTTATACTATTAGTACTTCTTTGGGGGTTTATGCCCAACGGACAGGAATAGGTACCAATAACCCACAGGCAAGGTTTCACATAAGTGTACCAGCTTCGTTTACTGATTCATTATTTATGATTTCACAAAGCGGGTCAATTAAGCTAGTATTGACCCAGGGGGGTAGGCTAGGAATAGGTACCGGTGTTCCCGGTGCCACATTGCACGTTGTAGGTAATGCCCGCATTACCGGTTTAGGGGGAAGTAATAATGCATTGGTGCTCAGCGATAATCAAGGGAACCTGTATGTGCTAACATTCCCTAATGATACCACTAAGTTTTTGCGTGGTGATGGAACGTGGACTCAGGTAGCAGGTGACAACTGGGGCAGTCAGGTGGCGCTGACAAGTGGGGCGTTGACAGGTGGTGGAGTTCCGGGCGACTCTATCAGGTTCAAAGATGGAAGTGTAACAGGTCAAATTTGGTATTGGGACGGAAGCAATTGGATACTATTAAGGGATACTGCCTTTAAGGACCACGATTGGTATAAAGCATCCACTACTGTGCATCCTTTGACCATAGCAGATGACATATATACCAGAGGAAAGGTTGGTATTGACACTGCCCAACCTAAATATGCTTTACATATAGCAGGTGATGGAATGATTTTTGCTAGTGGCTCATTGGGTTCGGGGGACACAACGCCTCTTCTGAATAATAATGTAGTGTTTTTCTGGAATCCTAGGAAGGCTTCTGTGTGGGCAGGACAGATAACAGCATCACAGGGGCAGGTGGCGCCCTATTCAACTGGTTTCGGCTTCAACCCACAACCCTTTGATTCAGCTGCAACGGTAAGTGGAGGCTATAATAACAAAGCATGGGATAA
>JAJRPU010000087.1 GCA_024280615.1 Bacteroidota bacterium
CATGTTATTGTGTATGGAGGCATGCCTCCTGAGACGGTAGCCACCACCTGTCCATCTGGTGTGGTGCAAGAAGATGGCTTTGTCGTATTTAGGGAGATTTGAATTGGGTCTGGTTCAGGAACAGTTACAGTAATTATGGCTATGCATCCTGCTGCGTCAACCACTGTATCTGTGTATGTTCCAGCTGGGACATTATACAAGGTGTCTGAGCCCGTGGATATGCCATTTGACCAGTTGTGAGTGTATGGTGGTGTTCCTCCTGCAACCTGAACATATATCCAACCTGAGGAATCGCCATTACATATGGGCTGTTGAATTTCTGTTCCCAATATTTGAGGAGCGTTGGGGTCAACAAGATTGATTGTGTCTGACACGGAGCAACCATTTGAGTCAGTTGCAGTAACGACATATGTCCCGGATGGTAGTCCGAATATGCTATCGCCAGTCATTCCATTTGACCAAGTGTAAGTGATTGGAGGTGTTCCACCCGTTGCTTGGACCTTTATCCATCCGTCACTGCCCCCACAGGTTGAAGGAAGGGCTGAATCCACAACTGACAGAACCAATTGAGGCGGGTCAACAAGCGTTATAGTGTCTAAAATCCAGCATCCTGTGGCATCATAAATGGAGTCAATATATGTTCCGGCAGGGAGGTTGAATATGCTATCGCCGGTCATCCCATTGGACCATACGTGCGTATATGGTGGTGTTCCATTGGAAACAGTTACTTTGATCCACCCGGTGCTATCACCATAACAAAGCGGGTCAGAGTAAGTCAGGGAAACAGACAGTCCATTCTGCGGGTTTAATACGAATGTATCCGTAGCAAAACAACCATTTGAATCGGTGACTGTAACTATATATGTTCCCTGTCCAAGTCCGAAGATACTATCACCAGTCATTCCATTGGACCAAGCAATAATATAAGGTGGTGTGCCGCCCGTCACAGTAATCTTTATCCATCCGTCTGTTGTGCCACAGGCAGTAGGGGGGAACAGGCTGTCCAGTTGAATTTTAACTGTATCTGGAGCGAGAATAGTAAATGTATCAATCAGAACACAACCATTAACATCAACTATTGAATCAATATATGTTCCCGGTGGTAACGGACCCACAGTATCTCCAGTAAAAACCTGACCATTAGACAGGTAATGAGTAAATGGCGGATTGCCATTGCTTATCCAATAAAAGGCATATCCGGAGGTGTCACCGGCACAAAGAGCAGGTTCTGTTTTGACTGAATCTATTACGCTATTGCAGTTTTCTATGAACACGCAGACGGAGTCATAACTCGGAATAGTAATTTCTGATAGAGTTAATGGATTAATCGTTAAAGGTTGAGTAACTGTACCGCCATTGGAAGTATTATAACTCCTGTTAGTAACAGTTAGCGACACATCTTTTAAATCACAAGTATCAAAAGCACTGGCAACCATTCCTGAAAAATCAGTCTTTACCACATATGCTGTAAATGCCTGTAAGTCCCATCTATTGCCCGTGGCGACAAGCCCTGTTGGTACAATATCAAAGTCCCAGAAATATCCATGTCCTGGTCCCACATACGAAACATCCCAAAGTAGATTACCATTCAGGTCAAAGGCTGCCAGCAAGCCATTTGCCTGTGCCCCTCCAAGGTTGCTGGTCCAACCACTGACATAAATAGTATTATTAAAAACTTTAACTGCCCTACCCCAATCTATTGAAACAGAGTTATATGTTTTCACCCATTGTAGATTCATATTATTATCTAATCTCATCAAAAGCAAGTCATTTGCACTTGTAATGTTGACTGGATCTAACATATGCCCCGTTATTATATATCCCCCTCCCGGAACAGGCGCTATATCATACCCTTCTTCAGTAATAGAGAATAGGAGAGAGCTTTCGCCGTAAGTCCAAGTATTTATTAGATTTCCTGAAGGATCAAGTTCAGCCACATATACGTCTGACTCTCCCTGGCCATAAGACGCTGTTGAGCCTACTGCGATAATATTACCATTAGATGCTTCAACCAGACTATAGAAATAATCATTATCAGTCCCTCCGATGCTTGCCTGCCATAATAAGTTACCATTTTGGTCCAGGGCAAACACAAGTCCATCCCAATTTCGTGAACCATTAACGGAATCACCACCTGCAATAACATATATTCCCGATGAATGTTCCATAACAGCATATGCTATTTCTTGAGATGATGGATTTGACGTTCCCAAGTGAACCGCCCATACTATATTACCCATTAGATCCACCTTAAACACCATAGCATTACCACTATCTGTTCCTGCAAGACTCGTTGACCCAGCTATTAAATAGTGATTATCGGAAGTCCTTATAATTGAATAACCTGCTTCTCCACCGGTAGAATATCCAAAACCTTTTATCCATATAGGCTGCCCTAATGTGTCCAATTTAGCTACTAATGCGTGAGGTCCAATGGCTCCAGTAACCGGACTCATGTGAATCCCTGTAAGAACAAAAGCATTATCCACTTGGTCATATATTATATCCCATCCTTCTGTGTAATCGCCAAAAGTAATCGGGCCTATATACCTAGTAAACTTTACTATATTTTGAGCATAAGTAACATTTAACATAAACAGCACTACGCTTAATGCCCACCTTTTCATATTACCAACTTTTCTCCTCACTCTTATGTCAAAATTACATTTTTTTATTAATCATTTGACAAGCAGTATATAACCAGTTCTGGTAACTTTCTCGCCGTTGATTAATTGTCCTTCAAAGTAGTAAGCGTATAGCCCCGTATTTAGAGGTTTTCCGTTAAATGTTCCATCCCAACCTAATGCCTGCTCTGTTGTTTCAAAAACTTTGTTGCCCCATCTGTCAAAAATCCTGAAGACCATTGAGTTAAGGAATCCCCTTACGTAAAGAACATCGTTTATTCCATCACCATTAGGCGAAAACATTGTGGGAATAAAGACAGTTGGTTCTATTTCTACATAAATGACAGCACTATCCAAGGCTATACATCCATCTGAACTAATGGCATAGAAGTAATATGTTGTTGTGTTATGAGGAAATGCGGCAGGGCTTAAGGCAGTGGAATCTTCAAGGAATTGTCCTGGTGACCACCACCACGAAACACCATTTGTTTGACCTTCCAGAACAATAGTATCTCCACCTTTTATGGTGTTAATATCGGGGAAGACATTAGCAGTAGGGATGCTTGGTGAATCAATAACGAAAGATATTGTATCAGCACAGTTTCTGGAATCAGTAAGGATTAAATTATATGACCCTGGTGGCAATTGCAGGTATAAGGAATCTATTGAAATGGTGTCATTTATGATTATTAAGAAAGGTGGCAATCCTCCAGTGGTTAACACCGCGATGGCGAAAGCAGGTGGTGAGCAAGCAAGCAAAGAATCTTTGTATGAAACCACTGGTCTGGGTGGTTCATTAATTACGAACTGTGCTGAATCAGTGCATCCATTGTCATCAGTAATAACCACGCTATATGTTCCAGCAGTTAAGCCTCCGATAGAATCTCCTGTAGCCCCATTGCTCCAATAATAATTATAAGGTGGTGTTCCTCCCGAGACAGTAGCCTTTGCAATTCCATCACTACCGTTGCAAGCGGATACATCCTGCACCGAAAGAGAAATGGAGAGTGGGTCAGGCTCAGTAACGGTTACCGTAACACTTGTTTGGCAACCATTGGCATCTGTAATAGTGTCAACGAAGTTGCCAGCATACACTCCTGTTAAAGTGTCTATCGTATCCCCTGTGAAAGAGATTCCGTGGTTCCATGTATGCGTGTAAGGCGAGGTTCCACTATCCACGTGAATAATTATCATTCCGTTTGAGTCGCCATTGCACAATGGAGGAATAACCGATATAGCGACGACCACTGGTGTGTCGGGCGGACTTAAAATAAAAGTGTCTGAAATTGTGCAATTGTTAACATCAGTAACAACAACAACGTGAGGTCCATAAGAGAGTCCGGTTGCACTGTCTGTCGTATTGCCATTGCTCCATGAGTATGAATAAGGTGAAGTTCCGCCACTGACGGTTATCTTAATCCATCCGTCAGGTGTAATACAACTTGTTGGGTCCACCAGGGAGTCAAGGGTTATTACCAATTGTGGTGGTTGGTTTAATGTTATTGTGACTGTTGTTTGGCATCCGTTTGCATCTTTGACTGTGTCTGTGTAGGTTCCTGCAGGCAGGTTAAATATGCTATCGCCAGTCATCCCATTTGACCATATGTGTGTATAGGGTGGTGTTCCACCTGAGGCAGAAACTTTTATCCAGCCTGTGCTATCTCCGAAACACAGAGGTTCTTGAGATGCTGATACTGAAGCGGTTAGAGGCGTTGGTTCTGTAATGGTAAAAGTATCTATTATTATGCACCCGTATTGGTCAACGATAGTGTCAACGTATGTTCCAGCAGGCAATGGACCAACTGTGTCCCCTGTGAAGGTCTGTCCGGCAACATAGTGTGTAAATGGTGGATTGCCTCCATTGATGAAATAATATGCATATCCTGCAGTATCGCCTCCACATCCCCGAAACGCTGTTACCACAGAGTCAATTCTTCCACATTCCCTAACCAAACAAATCGTGTCCTGCCCAACTTCAGTACCAATAGACGCTGTAAGGGTGGCTTTTGTAAAGTTTGGATTAACTGCTGTTCCCCCTGTGTTTCTCACATAATCAAGGTTATACTCATTGACGGTTGGTGTAATCATATCACAGAATCCAGATGCTCCTGCCACTTTGCCTGTATTATCAGTTTTTACTAAATAAGCTGCCCAATAAGCTAAATCTCCTCTATTACCGCTGAAAATAGGTCCATAAGGTGAAACATCAACATCATAAAAGTATGAATGGGCAATGCTTCCACTATATTCCCAAGCCCATTGTAAGGAACCATTAGATAAATCGACACCAAGAGCAAGTCCTACAATTTGTCCCAGATTAAAGTTTCCCCAAGCGGCGACATAAACGGTGTTGCCAGACACATCAACACCACGACCCATCTCTATAGAACCCAGATAGAAGCTATTTGCCCACACTACATTAAAAGAATTGTCAAGGCGAAGGACCATAACGTCCTGAAGTTCCAGCAAAGCAATAGGGTCAAAGAAATATCCTGTTATCACATAGCCTCCAGAGGGAACTGTCGTAATAGCAAAAGCCCCTTCGTCATAAGTAAAATTGAAAAAGCCACCATTCTCCCCATAGGTGTAAGTATTTATTATGTTTCCAGTTGCCGGGTCAAGAACGACAAGATAGACATCTGTTCCTGTTTCACCATATGAGTCTGTTGAACCGACTACAACTATATTCCCATTTGGTGCCTCAACAACATCATAGAAATAGTCGTTACCGGACCCGCCTATTGCCGTCTGCCATAAAACATTTCCATTTAAATCCATTGCTATGACAAATCCGTCCCAATTCCGTGTGCCATCTATAGAGTCCGACCCCACTATTATTAAGTTGCCTGAAGAGTGTTGAATAACTGCCTGTGCATCTTCCTTAGAGTTAGTTGTTCCGTTCAAATAGAACGACCACTGGACAGTTGTTGCATTAGTATCCACTTTAACCACGTATATTGCTCCACTGTCTGTGCTCCCAAGGTCTGTCCCACCTACGAGGACATAAGCCCCATCCGTTGTTTTAACAAAGTCATTTGCATATTCGGACCCATTGCCAATATACTTCATAAAAATCGGATTGCCAAGAGTGTCTGTCCTAACAAGAAATGTGTTTGAGCCGGTAACAAGAGTGGCATGGACCCCTGCAAATACATAAGTGTTTGAAGATGGCTCAAACTTCACAGAACGGGCTTCCATAAAATCTGTCAAAATAAGGACCCCGTAGGTGCGAGTGAAGTTAGTTGATTGAGCAAGAACCATCAAATTTAGACATAAAAACCAACTTACAATAACAGTCTTTACTTTTGCCATAATTTTCTAATCCTTTCTTCAAAAATAGGTTAGTTTACTTTATGTGCGTTAAGTAGTAACCTATCATTGAGGGTTGTCCTCGTTGTTATTTCGTTGCTTCTCTTCCTTTCTACCGTTTGATTGTTTTATTGGTCGTGGATTATTAGAATTAGTGCCACTCTGTTGTTTTGAATCAGTCTTCTTCTTTATTATGGAATCGTTTGATTTGTTTTGTTGTTGTTCTGCTTCTTGAATCTGTTTTTTCAGTTCATTGAGTATAGACGTGTCCTCTTTCAACCGCCATCCTTTGTATGTCTCATCAAGGGACCTGAGAATAAAATCAAGGTCCTTATCCAGTTCAGGGTCATAAACTGTTTTAAGGTCATATCCTAAAAAGGACCCCAGGGACTGCCAGTATACAGCGGAAAAACCACTTTTATATTCCTTTAGGATTTCATAAAGAGTTTTTCCTGTTTCACGTTGAATTAGTTTCACAAGAATTTTTCCTTGTCTGATAGTAAGGTTTTTCAAAGGTTCCTCAAATTCTTCTCTTAATCGTTTTTCAAGGCTTTTCAGATATCTCTTTCTTTGACGTTTGGTCTTAAGTTTTGCGAGAGAATCTTCTATTTCGTTGTATAATGCTGCTGCGGCAATAGCATAAGGATAGACTTTCATAACGTCATATTTGAGTCTGAGCCACCGCCAGTATTCTTTAAAATTGCTCGTCCTTTTCTCTGCTATGACAATTGGCGACAAGTTATAAACATAAAAAGTGTCCCCTGTAACTGTGTCAATCACCATTTCTGCTACTTCCTGACAATACGCTATATTAGTACTACCATACTGAGAAACAGCGAAGATGAGGAACAAGCCCAACCTAACAACCCAGCTTTTCAAATTTACCCTTTTATTTTCACCTGTTTTACTGCTTTTGCTATGCTCACAACCCGAAGATACAAACTTTGTTCCAAATTATAATAACGTAATGAGGAATGCCACTTATGTAGGCAGGGAAGTATGTAAAAACTGTCATTATGACAAATTCTCAACTTTTGTTAAATCAGAGATGGGTATTGGATGGCGTCCCGCTACAAAAGAAAACTCCGTTTATAAAGAGATTCACGCCCTTGTGTATGATAGCTCTCGCAATTTCTACTACTTGCCTTTCTGGAAAGAAGACACTTTGTGCATTTTGGAATTCAGATTATTAGACGAAGATACTGTTTACAAAAGGGGTGAGTGTGCAGATTATTTCGTTGGGTCAGGGCAACACACCCAGTCAAATATTCAGATGCGAGGTAATGGGTATTTATATCAATTGCCAGTTACATATTATGCCCAACGGGACACGTGGGACATGGCTCCGGGATTCAAAAACAATAATACAAGGTTTTTCAGAGCAATAAAACATGAGTGTATAACATGCCATAATGATTTACCTGTTCCTGTCCAAGGCTCTGAACACAAATTTTCAAAAGTCCCGCACGGAATCGGTTGTGAGCGTTGCCATGGTCCAGGTAGTGAACACGTTAACTTCAGAATGTCTGGCAAGACTCCACCTATTGACGAACACACTAGTGCCGATTTGACAATAGTTAATCCTAAGTATCTGTCCAAGGAATTAAAAATGTCAATATGCATGCGTTGCCATTTGCAAGGCGTTGCAGTCCTGTTGCCTGGAAAGACTTTCTATGACTTCAAACCCGGAATGCATATTACAGAAGTGATGGACATATTCACCCCCATGTTCTCAGGCGACACAATAATAATGGCTTCGCAAGTGGAACGACTCATGCAAAGCAAATGCTATCAAGAAAGTGCCCTGACGTGTGTTACGTGCCACGACCCACATGTCTCCATCCGAACAGTGCCAATTGAACATTTTAATAATCAATGTAAAAACTGTCACGAAGGCTCCAAAGAGTGTAGTTTATCCCTAACTGAAAGAATTTCTGCTAATCAAAACAATTGCAGTGGATGTCACATGCCTAAGCGAGGAAGCGTTGACATTCCTCACGTAGCTATCACAGACCACAAAATCGGAATTCACAATTTTAAGGAACCCACCCACCCTCCCTCCAAGTGGATTTTCAAAGGATTAAAATCATGGACACAACCCCACC
>JAJRPU010000088.1 GCA_024280615.1 Bacteroidota bacterium
AGTTGAAAACTATCCTGGCTATCCGGAAGGGGTTCAGGGTCCCCAAATGATGCAGGATTTCAGGAAGCAAGCGGAAAGGATGGGTGCTGACCTCCGATATGGAATGGCAACAGCTGTTGATTTCAGTGGTCCGCCCCATAAAGTGATTATTGACAACAAGAAAGAAGTCATTGCCGACGTGGTAATCATTGCCACTGGTGCTACCGCTAAAAAATTGGGCTTGGAGTCTGAAGAGAGATTGTCTGGAAAAGGCGTCTCTTACTGTGCTGTGTGCGATGGGTTCTTCTTTAAGGGACAAGAGGTTGCTGTTATTGGTGGTGGGGACACTGCCTGTGAAGATGCTCTCTATCTTTCAAGGATCTGTCCCACTGTACACATGCTTGTTAGAAGGGACCAGATGAGGGCTTCTAAAATAATGCAAAAACGGGTGTTTAACACTCCTAATATTAAAGTTCACTGGAATACGGTTGTTGAGGAGTTTCTTGGGGAAAATGAGTTGGAAGGCATCAAAGCAAAGAATGTAAAAACAGGGGAAACCTTTGTTATTCCTGCAAAGGGAGCATTTATTGCCATTGGACACAAACCCAACTCAGACATATTTAAGGGATGGTTGGAAATGGATGACGCCGGCTATATAAAAACCACTCCCGGTAGGACATTCACTAATATTGAAGGTGTTTTTGCCGCTGGGGACGTTCAAGACAAAATCTATAGGCAAGCTGTTACTGCTGCTGCAACAGGTTGCATGGCAGCCCTTGATGCAGATAGATATCTATCTGCCAAGGAGGCAGAAGAAAGTGAAGTCGCTGAAACACAACAGGCTGAAAACTCTTAACACAGTAATGAGACTATGCATTTGGAGTATTTTTTGAAACAGCAATTGATTATCTTAAGCGACCAGGTTAAACATCCTGAGGATTTGTGGATGTATTGTTCAGAAGAGAATCCGACCTCTTCTCTTGTTCACTGGTGGGAGGGACCTGGCAAACCACTCCTTAGATGGGTGGAGGCTTTGGAGTCCCTCCCACTTATTGACTCTTTGCAACTACTCTACTACGACTTAGATACCTTAAAAAAGTTTTTTGAAAACCATTTTGAATATGTTGAAGCAGCAGGGGCAATAGTGGCTATAAAAAATCAAGATTACTTCTTAGCCATTTATAGGAGAGGTTTCTGGGACCTGCCTAAAGGAAAGATGGAAAAAGGGGAAGACCCGGAGGAATGTGCTCTACGAGAAGTTATGGAAGAAACCGGTGTAAAAATTAGCAATAACAACGCAATTCCCCTCACTACGACCAAGCACCTCTTTCGTCAACAGGGCAGATGGCACATAAAGAAGACCCACTGGTTCGTCTTTGAAGTTGATAGTGCCTTACCCACTAAACCAGAATCCCGGGAAGGAATCAAAGAAGCCAGATGGCTGTCCTTGACAGAATGGAAACACAGACGGAAAAGGTCCTATTTATCCGTTTGTCATGTTGTTTCACAATTTATTCAAAGAAAATTAAGTCACAATGAAAAAAAGCCTATTAAATATCCAAGCATCAGGTGATGTAATCAGAATTATCATCAGCAATCCTAAAAACAAAAACGCTCTTTCGCCAGAGATATTTGAACAACTAAGTGAGTTTATTTCAAATACACTATGGTATGATAGCCATAAGCTATTGCTTATAACTGGAGAAGGAGATTCATTCAGCGCAGGTGCAGACATAACATATCTCTCACAATTGCCCCATCTTACACTACAAAAACGTATTAATAATTGCCAATCAGTAGTTGACTTAATCAAAAAGTTATACCTGTACCCCTATCCAGTTATTGTGGCTGTTAATGGACCGGCAATTGGTGCAGCAACCATTTTTCTGGCAACTGCTGATTTTGTCATTGCCAAAGAAGGTGCTTTAATTGGCAATCCAGAATTTTCAATAGGTTTCGCTCCTTTTGTTACTTTCACAGCCATTGCGTTACGGACGGGACTTGAAGGTGCCCTAAGGATTGTTTCTGCCGGACCTGTATCGCTCAAACAGGGCACAAGTCATCCTTTAATAGATTTGATACTTCCCGAAAATGCGTTTCATACTGAAATTGAAAACATAATAAACAGGTTCCGTAATATCAATCTACGAGCATTTAGCAAGTTGAAGCTGTTTGCACGAAAGAAAAAATGGCAAGACTTTGCTCCGCTTTTTGAGGATGCCATAGAGCTTAATGCAAAGGAATATGAAACACAAGATTTTTCTCGGGGAATAGAAAAAGTCTTAAAACATCTTAAATGATTTTCGTTTTCACAAGGCACGTTTAATATTCCGAGTTTATTCTAATTTTAGCCATTGAAAAGATTACCAAGATGGCTTTTAAGTGGAATTGGGAATTGATTAAATATGAAATTCAAGACAGGACAGCAATTATCACAATGAACAGACCTGAAAAGCGAAATGCCTTAAGTCCACAATTGGTCAAAGAACTGTCTGAAGCTTTTACGAGAGCAGAGAACGACCGCAAGGTGAGAGTTGTTGTGCTCACTGGCGATGGAAAAGCTTTCAGTGCCGGAGCCGACCTACAATATATTCAACAAATGCAGGATTCTTCTTATGAAGACAACCTCGCAGACTCATTAAGGCTAATGGAGCTGTTTAAGCTCATATACACTCTGAATAAACCTGTTATAGCGGCATTAAATGGTCATGCAATAGCTGGGGGGTGTGGCTTGGCAACCGTTTGCGATTTCATATTCTCAGTTCCGGAAGCCAAGTTGGGTTACACGGAAGTGAAAATAGGTTTTATCCCGGCTATTGTATCAACGTTCCTGATACGACGGATTGGTGAAGGGAAAGCCAGAGAACTTCTCCTAACCGGCAAACTTATCACTGCCGAAGAGGCTTTAAAAATCAACTTGATAAATCGCATTATTCCGTCTGATAAGTTGCTGGATGAAACCTTAGAGTTCGCTCAACAGCTTGCTGAAACTACTTCTGGAGAGGCGGTTGCCCGAACCAAATGGCTAATAGCCAACATTTACAACTTTCCATTCCCTCAAAATCTGGAATTTGCCTCTGAGCAAAACGCCAAAGCCCGCCAAACAAGAGATTGCAAAATCGGTATTTCTCGTTTCCTTAAAAAAGAGGAACAAAGATGGTAAACAACTGGAAACCGGTTATTGGACTTGAAATACATATTCAATTAAAAACACAGAGCAAAAACTTCTCTCCCGAAGGATATGAATATGGTGCTGAGCCCAACACC